>JAYVXL010000615.1:0-13791 GCA_043785185.1 Myxococcales bacterium | reverse complement strand
GTGATCGGCGCGCCCGCGCCGTCGGTCACGCGGAGGGTCCAGCTGTTCGTGCCCACGGCGGGCGGGGCCGGGTCGCTCGTCGTGAGCGACACCTTCAGCTTGCCGCTCGCCGACGCCTTGGTGAAATTGGAGACGTACGTGTCGACGCGCGTGTCCTTCTGGCACGTCACCTGGGCGGGGCCCGCGTCGACCGGAGCGACAGGCGCGCCGCTCGACGTCGAGCAGCCCGCGCCTGCGCACGCGAGCGGCAGGAGGAGCGCGAGCGCGGTCGGTAGGGGCGACGTGCGATGGAGCATGCGACGAGGGTACGCGGCAGAGGCGCGGTCGGTTTCGATCAGAGGGTAGCGCGCGCGTGAGAATTCGCACCCGGCGTCGCCGCTTCAGTTGTTCGGCGCGCCGCAGACGAGCCAATCGAGGACCTGCGCGCGCTCCGCCGGGTCGAGCGCCGCCGCGTCGACCGGCGGCATGAGGCAGCCGTACACCTGCGTGAGCACACTGCCGCGCTGCTTGAAGACGCCCGCGTACGTGCCGAGATCGTGCGCGGGCCTCTCGAAGCCGCCGTCGCCGTGGCAGGCGTTGCAGCGGCGGGCGAGGATCGGGCCGACGGCCGCGTCGAAGCCCGGCGCCGGGGCGACGCACGCGGCGGGCAAATCGTTCGGACACGCGGGGGCCGCGTCGACCGAGGGGCCGCCATCGTCGGCGGGCTGCGCCGGCGAAGGGCCCGTGCATGCGAGCGCAAGCGCCGTCGAGGCCGCCGCGACGCCGCCGGCGAGGAGCGCCGTCGTCGGCGTGCCGAGGAGCGAGTGGCGCTTGCTCACGGCACTTGCACGAAAAACGCCGCGTGGCCGTGCGGCGAGTCGGGCAAGAGATCTTCACACGACTCGTGGAAATGGAAGCGCACCGTCCATTTGCCCGCCGCGTCGAAGCGAATCGGGCCGACCGTGTACGTCCCTTGGGTCGCCGTCTCCGGCGAGGTCTGTTTCGTGTTCGGCGCCGGGTGGGTGTCCGTCAGGAACACCTCGGCGCGCACCGTGTTGAGGCCGCCCGCGCCCTCACCGGGGACCGGGCGCGTCGGCGCCGGCGTGCCATTCTTCGTCGTGACGCTCACGGTGAACGTCACGTCGGCCCCTAGGCGGACGGGCGTGGACGACCACTTCACGTGGTATTTGCAGTCGTCGTCGTCCCCTTCGGCGTTGTACTCGGCGTCGCCGTATTGAGCGCCGCCGCCCGCGTCGGCACCGGCGCCCGCGTCGACGGTCGGGTGGCACGACGCCGCGCTCACCGGCTGCGTGACGGCGGCGCAGTGCGAATCCACGGCGCCGGTGACCGGGCCGCCGGACGGCCCGGAGTCGACCGTAACGCTGCTGCTGCCGCTACTGCTGCCCGAGGTCGAGCAGGCGACCGCGAGCGCCGACGCCGAGAGGCCGAAAAGAGAACGGAGACCGTGTCGTGTCGTCATCATGGATCACTCCCCGAAAAGGACGAGGAGCGCCGCGAGCGCGAACGACGCGTGAAGCGCGCGGCGAGCGTCCTCTTCCCGTCCGCGCGGCCCACGACCCGAACTTTATGTCGCGCGCGACGAAGCGGCAACGGCACGGCGCGTGCGACGCGTCAGTTCACCGGGAAGATACGAATCGCGTTCGCCGTGCCCGCGGGATCGTGCTCGGCGACGAAGAGGCGCTTGTGCGCGCCGTCGTACGCGCAGCCGCGCGCGCTCTTCATACCGGATTGAAGCGCCGTCGCTGCGCCGGTCATGGAGACCTGGTAGACGGTGCCGGCGCCGCTGCCCACGAAGAACGTGCCGTCCGGGCCGGGGCAAATGAGGTCCGGCGCGGCGAGCGCGCCGAACACTTTGGGCTGCGGCCCCGCGTCGACCGGCGGCGCCGCGTCGACGGCGGCGTCGTCGCTCGCGTCGGGACCGGCGTCCGTCGCGGCGTCGTCCGGACCCGCGTCGACGACGCTCGCTGGATCCACGAAAACGCCGCCCGTCGTCGCGGACGAGATGAGGTAGCCGAAATCCTGATCGGTCAGGATGATGCGACCGTCGAGCGCTTGCGTGACGCCGATGGGCTTGTGCAGGCCGGTGATGAGGTCCTTCTCGGTGCCGGCGAGCACGTTCACCTTCGCGACCGCGCCGGCGCGCGGGCCGCCGTCCGGCGCCGGGGTGAAGTACGTGTCGACGATCGTGCCGTCGGCGAGCATCGCGAGGCCGACGCGGCGCTTCTTCGTGCTGAGCGGCACCGGGCCGCCGTCGACGGTTCCGGTGATCACGCCGGCGTCGCCCTTCGGGCTGACGACGACGATCGACCCGTACTGCCCGAAGCCGAACTGGGTGACGAGGAGCGTCCCGTCGAGCAGGCGGATGACCTGGCCGAGCGACGCCGTCGCCGGGCCGCCGTCGGCGAGCGGGTCGAGCGCCGGCAGCTGCGCGGCGACGGAGAAGCCGTCCTTGTCGGTCCACCTCTGAATCGCGTTGTTCGCGCTGTCGGCGATGTAGAGCGCGGCCTTCGCGCCCGGATCCCAGAAGAGGCCGTTCGGATCGCCCGCGAGGGGCAGCGTCGTCGGGCCGCGATCGAAGGTGCCGGCGTCTCGCCCGGTGTCCGGCTCCGTGTCCCCTGCTCCCGTGTCGGGCACCGTCACGTCCGACGTCGCCCGGTCCGCGCCGGCGTCGGCCCCCACGGGGTTCGTCGAGTCGTCCCCTCCGCAGGCGAGCGCGAGCGCGCCCGCGACGCCGAAGAGCAAGACCGCGAACCCCGAACGACGACGAAGCGCCATGGCGATGTGATCGCACGAAGCCGCCGCCGCGGGACCGAACAATCGTGTGACATGCCTTGTAACAACAAGGCCACAACCGCCGCGGCGCGCGCGTGGCAACCTCGCAGCATGCGCTCCTTCCAGACCTTGGCGACCTTCGCGGCCCTCGCCTTCGTGACGCTCGGCGCCCGCGCCGCCGCGGCCGCCCCCGCGTGCAGCTCGCTGCCGAACCCGCTCGTCATCGAGTCCGGCGACACGCAAGAGCCCCTTCTGAAAGCGCTCGGGCAGAAGCTCCGCAACGGGGCGAGCGCGCCGATGAGCGTCCTCTACTTTTTGACCGGCTCGTGCACGCTCATCGACGACATGGTCAGCGGGCGGAGCCTCACGGTGAACCTCAACTACATCCCGTCGACGCTCGAGGACCCGACCTGGACGACCAAGAGCCCGAGCCCGACCTGCACGATGGACGTCGCCGGCGGCATGCCGGTCGACATCGCCATCAGCGCGACGTTCGTGTCGAGCTGCACGCAGGCGGCGCTGCCGACCGGCCTCGGCGCGATCAATGGGCCGATCCAGAGCTACGCGTTCATCGTGCCCAAGGCGAGCGCGCAGCAGGTCATCGTCGCGGAGGAGGCGTACTTCACGTTCGGCTTCGGCAACGCCGGCCAGGTGAGCCCGTGGAGCGACGAGCAGTTCCTCTTCATCCGCCCCTCGACGAAGAGCACGATCCTCACGATCGCCGCGGCGATCGGCGTGCCGGCGGCGAAGTGGAAGGGACAGCGCAAGAACGCGTCGACCGAAGTGCTCAACCTCGTCGCCACGTCGACCAACCCCGACAAGACGATCGGCATCATCGGCTCGGAGGTCTACGACGCGAACCGCAGCGAGGTCACCGAGCTCGCGTACCGCGCGTACCAGCAGCGCCACGCCTATTTGCCCGACTCGAGCGTCGCGTCGTTCGACAAGAGGAACCTGCGCGACGGGCACTACACGATGTGGGCGCCGACGGTGTACCTCACCGCCGTCGACGGCTCGAGCGTCCCGACCAAGCCGAACGCGAGGTCGTTCATCAGCCTCGTGCTCGGAGACCCGACGCCGTCGATCCCCGACATCGACGGCCTCGGCGTCGTCGTCAGCAAGGGTCTCGTCCCCGACTGCGCGATGAAGGTGAAGCGGGACTTCGAGGGCGCCGACCTCTCGCTCTACTCGCCGGCGCAGCCGTGCGGTTGCTACTACGAGGCGACGGTGCCGCAGGGCGCGACGAGCTGCACCAAGTGCACGGACGACGCCGCGTGCGGCGGCGGCAAGTGCCGCCATGGCTACTGCGAGGGGCAGTGAGCGAGATGAAGAGCGCGCAAAAGACCATGAAGACCTCCAAGCTCTCACTCCTCGCCGGCGCCGCGGCGCTCGCCGCCCTTGCGGGGCCGCTCGCGGTGGGCGCGTGCGACAGCTCGTCGGGCGTGCACGAGACGGTGACCGACGCGGCCGCCACGGACGGCTACGTCGCGCCGCCCGGTGACGCGGGCGGAGGCGACGGCGGCGGCGACGGCTCCGCGGCCGACTGCGTCGTGAACCCCAAGACGCACGTCGAGATCATCAACGCGTGCACCGACGCGTCGAAGTTCGACAAGACGCCGAGCCTGCCGCTCTTGCTCGCGGACGGCGGGCTACCCCCGCTGCGCTGAGTCTTCGCGCGCCCGCGTGTCACACGCATGTAACCCGCGACACCTTCCCCATTGCGTACGCGCGTGCTGACATTCACTCGCGTGCACGCCCGTCCTCGCACCGTCCCGCGACGCGCCGCCGGCCTCATCGCCGCGGCGCTCGCGCTCGTCGCGCCGCCGGTTCGCGCCGACGACGAAGCGCTGCCGCCCGCCTTCGCCGGCGATCCCGCGCCGCCGCCCGCGCCCGCGGCGCCGGCGTGGACGCGCGACGTGCGCTTCAGCGGCTTCGTCCAGGCCGACTGGGGGATCTCGCGACAGTCGTCGCAGGACGAGGTCAACGCCGCGACCGGCGACCCGCTGAACGAGAACCGGTTCCTCATCCGCCGCGGCCACCTGCGCGCCGACTACGATCCGGACGGGCCGATCTTCGGCGCGCTCGAGCTCGACGCGAACACGATCAAGGGCCCGACCGTCCGCCTCATCGACGCCGAGGCGTCGTTCCGTTGGCCGACCGTGAAGACCGAAGCGCCGCCGAGCTTCGTGACGACGATGGGGCTCTTCAAGATCCCGTTCGGCTTCGAGGTGCTCGAGGCCGACAACAAGCGGCCGTTCCTCGAGCGCGCGACGGTCATCCGCGCGCTCTTCCCCGGCGAGTTCGACCTAGGCCTGCGCTTCAAGGTGCGCTGGCGCGCGTTCGACCTCGCGATGGGCGTCATGAACGGCGCGCCGATCGGCGACAAGCAATTCCCTGGGCGCGCGCCCAGCGAGAGCAAGGACCTCGTCGGCCGCCTCGGCGCGAACGCGAAGCCGGTCGACGGCGTGACGCTCGACGCCGGCGTGTCCGGCGTCACCGGCGCCGGCTTCCACAAGGGGACGCCGTCGACGAAGGACCAGCTCGTGTGGCACGACACGAACGAGAACGGCATCGTCGAGCCGAGCGAGCTTCAGGTCGTGCCCGGCAGCCCGGCGACGGCGTCGCAGACGTTCCGCCGCTTCGGCATCGGCGTCGACGCGCAAGTGCGCGCGGCCATCCCCGTGGTCGGCGAGCTCGCGCTGCGCGCGGAGCTCGTGATCGCGAAGAACCTCGATCGCGGCGTGATGCCCGCCGACCCGATCGGCGCCGGTCGCGATCTTCGCGAGACCGGCTGGTACGTCGGCGCGACGCAGGAGCTCACGCGGTGGGCGATGCTCGGCGTGCGCTACGATCGCTACGACGCGGACGCGGACGCGAGCCGGCAAGCCGGCGCGGCGCTCGTTCCCAGCAGCCCCCGCTTCACGACCGTCGCGCTGATGGGCATGCTGCGGTGGTCGCCGGGGCGGCTCATCCTCGAGTACGACCACGACACGAACCCGCTCGGGCGCGACGTGACCGGCGCGCCCGCCACGCTGAAGAACGACGCGCTCACGCTCCGCGCCGAGGTGACCTTCTGATGTGCCCGACGCGCTACCTCCTCGCGGCGCTCGCGGGCCTCGCGCTCGCGCCTGCGTGCAGTGGCGCGGACGCCGATCAGGGCCTCGACGCGGACGTGCAGATCGCAGGCGCCCGGTTCGTCCGCGCGGCGATGCCACCAGAGGCCGGCGGACCCAATGTCGCGAGCGTGCAGCTCGTCACGCCGCTAGCGCGCGCGGGGCAAATCGGAAAATCCGCGACCGGCGCGCTCGCGCCGTCGTCGGTCTCCGCGGCGATCATGCTGAGCGGCGATCGCGGCTACTGGGTCCTGCCGGCGGGCGTGCCCGACGTGCAGTCGCCGGCGTTCCCGTCGTTCAAAGCTAGCCTCGCGTTCGCGCGCACGCTGGGCGCGGGCACGCGCGACCTCGTCGTGCGCGCGGTGGACGACGCCGGCCGCTTCGGCCCAGCGAGCACGCAGCCGCTCACGATCACGGCCGACGGCCCGCCGCCGGGCAAGCTCGTCTTCTCGCTGTCGTGGGACACCGAGAGCGATCTCGATCTCCACGTCGTCGACCCGACCGGCGCCGAGGTCTACAAGGGCAACGTCAACTCGTGGAAGCCGCCGCCGCCGGGGCAGCCGGTCGACCCGAACGCGTGGAAGAGCGGCGGCATCCTCGACGTCGACTCGAACGCGTCGTGCGTCATCGACGGCCTACGGCGCGAGGACGTGGTCTACGCCGAGGCGGCGCCGCTCGGTCACTACGTCGTTCGCGTCGATACGTTCTCGCTCTGCGCCGCGGCCTTTGCGCACTGGACGGTCGTGGCGCTCGCCGACGGCGTCGTCGTCGGCAAGGCCACCGGCTCGAGCTTCGAGAGCGACACGGCGTTTGCCCACGATCGCGGCGCTGGCGTGCTCGCCCTCGAGATCGATCGGTGACGACGCGGCGGGCGGCCCTCGCGCTCGTCGCGGCGCTCGCGTTCGGCGCGCCGGCGGCGGCGCAGTCGGTGACGAAGATGCCGGAGCTCGTCACGTTCGTGGAAGCCGAGTATCCGCCGGAGAAGCTGCAGGCGGGCGTCCAGGCCGAGGTCATCCTCGTCCTGACCGTCGACGTCGACGGCCACGTGAGCGGCGCGATCGTCCAGAGGTCCGCCGGCGAGGACTTCGACGCCGCGGCCGTCCTCGCGTGCAAGCGCTTCCTCTTCAAGCCCGCCGAGGTCGACGGCAAGAAGGTGGCGTCGAAGATCACCTATCGCTACGCGTTCACGATCACGGCGACGGCGACGCCGACCGCAACGCCCACGCCAACACCGACCGCGACGCCCACGCCGGCGCCGACGGCAACGCCGACTCCGGCACCGCCCCCCACGCCGGTCGACGAGGTCACGGTGCGCGCGCCCGTCCGCGCGCGCGAGGCGACCTCGACCACGGTGTCCGCCGACGAGGCGAGGCGCGTGCCCGGCACGCACGGCGACGTGCTCAAGGTCGTACAAAGCCTCCCCGGCGTCGCGCGCTCGTCGTTCTCGAGCGGCCAGCTCGTCGTGTGGGGCGCCGCGCCGAGGGAGACGCGCGTCTACGTCGACGGCGTCGAGATCCCCGCGCTCTACCACGGGAGCGGCATCCGCTCGACGGTGAGCTCGGAGCTCGTGCGCTCGATCGAGCTCGTGCCGGGCGCGTATGGCGCGGAGCACGGGCGCGGGCTCGGCGGCCTCGTGCGCGTCGAGACGCGCAGCTTGCCGAAGACCGGAACGCACGGCTACGTCGCGCTCGATACGCTCGACGCGTCGGCCCTCGTCTCCACCGCGCTGACCCCTCGCGTGCGCGTCGCCGTGTCGGGCCGCTACGGCTACCTCGATCGGGCGCTGCCGCTCGTCACTTCGCGCGACGTCTCCGACGTCTACCCGATCCCGCGCTACGGCGACTACCAAGCCCGCGTCGAGGCGGACTTGCGCAAAGGCGAGCAGCTGCGCGTCACGCTCTTAGGCTCGCGCGACGACCTGCGGCGCGCCGTGCTCTCCGCCGATCCCGCCGCGACGCAGGCCGAGGACACGTCCAGCGCGTTCCAGCGCGTCTATGCGCACTACACCTATCGCCAGGACGACGGCTCCGACCTCGCGGTGACGCCGTTCTTCGGGCGCGACACGTCGCGCTACGCCGCGTCGTTCGGCGGAAGCCCGGCCGCGCTCGACGTCGCGTCGTGGCGCTACGGCGCGCGGGCGTCCTACGCGACGCGCTTGTCGCCGTGGGCGACCGCCGCGATCGGCTTCGACGCGCTCGGCTCGGCGTCGGACGTCACGCGCCAGGGCTCTTTGAACCTGCCGCCGCGCGAGGGGGACCTCTATGTCTTCGGCCAGCCGCCGGGCAGCGACGTCGCGGCGGACGCGTTTCAGACGCACATCCTGAACGCCGCGCCGTACGCGACCGCGGAGCTCCGCGCCGGCGCGTTCACGTTCGAGCCGGGCGCGCGGCTCGAGGCGTTCCTCCTCGACGGCAGCCGGTCGACGCCGCGCGTGGGGCAGACGCCGGGCATCGGCTTCTCGCGCCTCGAGGGCGGCGTCGATCCGCGCCTGCGCGTGCGGTGGCGGGCGGACGCGCGCTTCTCCGCCGTCGCCGCGGCGGGAACCTACCACCAGGCGCCGGAGCCGGAGGAGCTCTCTGCCGTCTTCGGCACGCCGGCGCTCGGCCTCTCGCGCGCGACGCACGCGAGCCTCGGCGAGGCCGTCGAGCTCACGCGGACGCTCTCGCTCGAGCTCACGACGTTCTACAAGAAGCTGTCGGACCTGACCGTGCGCAGCCGCCTCGCGACGCCGCTGCTCGCGCGCGCGCTCGTGCAGGACGGCGAGGGGCGCAGCTACGGCGCGCAGGTGCTCGTGCGGCAGCGGCCGTGGCGCGGCTTTTTCGGCTGGGTCAGCGTCACGATGACGCGGAGCGAGCGGCGCTACGTGGACGAGGCGCGCTGGCGGCTCTTCGACTTCGACCAACCGCACGTGCTCACCGCGGTGGCCGCGAAGGAGCTCGGCGCGTGGGAGGTCGGCGTCCGCGTGCGCGCGGCGACCGGCATGCCGCGGACGCCGCTCGCCGGCTCGTATTTCGACGCGCGCGGAGACCGCTACCAGCCGCTGTTCGGCGAGCAGAACACCGCGCGCATTCCCGCCTTCTTCGCGATCGACGCGCGCGTGCAGCGCTCCTGGCACCTCGGGGCGGCCGCCAAGCTGGACGTCTTCGTCGACGCGCAGAACGTCACGTTCCACGCGAACAAGGAGGAGGTCGTGTACGGCTTCGATTTCACGCGGCGCGCGTACATCACCGGGCTGCCCACGCTCGCGGTCGTCGGCGCGAGGCTCGAGCTATGAAGCGCCGCCCCCTCGCGACCCGCGCGCGCGCGTGCGCGCTGCTCGCCTGCGCGATCGCCGCGTGCAAGCCGGACTTCGGCGAGCGCGCGTCGCTCGTCACGGCGCCGCGCTTGCTCGCGGTGCGGGCCGAGCCGGCCGAAGAGGCGCCCGGCGCCACGGTGACGCTCACGCCGCTCGTCGCCTCGCCGGACGGGACGGTCGCGTCGCCCGAGGTGCGCTGGTCGTTCTGCGCGACCGCGAAGCCGCCGAGCGAAAACGACGTCGTCGCCGCCGCGTGCCTCAGTGGCGCCGTCCAGCCCGTCGCGGCCGGCGCGCACGCGACCGCCGCGCTGCCGAGCGACGGCTGCGTCCTCTTCGGCCCCGAGCCGCCGCCCGGCGCGCGCCCGCGCGACGCCGACGCGACGGGCGGCTTCTACCAGCCGGTTCGCGCGGACGTGGGCGGCGCGTCGTCCATCGCGCTCGTGCGGCTCGCGTGCAAGCTCGGCAGCGCGTCGGCCGAGGCCGCCGCCGACCTCGCCGCGCGCTACCACGCCAACCAGAACCCGACGCTGACGCTCGCCGTCCCCGCCTCCGCGAGCCCCGGCGCGCACGCCGTCCTGCGCGCGTCGTGGCGGCCGGAGGACGCCGAGGCGTACGTCGCGTTCGATCCGGCGTCCCAGACCGTCCGGGATCGCCGCGAGGCGATGCGCGTCTCGTGGTTCGCGAGCGCGGGCGCGTTCGACGCCGACCACACCGGCCAGGGCGAGGGCGACACGGCCACCGCGACCGACGACGGATGGACCGCGCCGGACGCACCCGGGGTCGCGCACATCTGGGTCGTCCTCCGCGACAGCCGCGGCGGCGTGGCCTTTGCGGGCGCGGACATCCTCGTGCGGTAGCTGCGCTAGAGTGGTCGCTCCAAATGACCCCCGACGAGTTCCGCACGCACGGGCACGCGCTCATCGACTGGATCGCCGACTACCGCGCCTCGCTCGAGCAGCGGCCCGTGATGCCCGTCGTCGTGCCCGGCGAGGTGAAGGCGAGCCTGCCAGCCGCGCCGCCCGAGGCGCCGGAGCCCTTCGCCGCGATCTTCGCCGACTTCCGCGACAAGATCGCGCCGCGCGTCCTGCACTGGCAGCACCCGCGCTTCTTCGGGTTCTTTCCGTCGAACGGGAGCTTGTCGTCCGTGCTCGGCGACGTGCTCAGCACCGGCCTCGGCGTCATCGGCTTGTCGTGGCAGGCGAGCCCCGCGTTGTCCGAGCTCGAGGAGGTCGTCTGCGATTGGCTGCGGCAGCTCGTCGGCCTCTCGCCGGCGTGGAGCGGCGTGATCCAGGACACGGCCTCCACCTGTTCGCTCGTCGCGCTCGTCTGCGCGCGCGAGCGAAGCAGCCAGTACGCCCTCGCGCGCGAGGGCATGCAAGGCGACGGGCCGCGCCTCGCGGTGTACGTCTCGTCGCAGAGCCATAGCTCCGTCGAGAAGGCGGCGCTCCTCGCCGGCTTCGGCCGCGCGTACGTTCGCAGCGTCCCGATCGACGCGCGCTACGCGATGCGCCCCGACGCGCTCGCCGCGGCGCTCGCGGCGGATCGCGCGGCGGGCGTCGTCCCGTGCGCGATCGTGGCGACGACGGGGACGACCGCGACGACCGCGCTCGATCCGCTCGCCCCTCTCGCCGCGCTCGCGAAGGAGCACGGCGCGTGGCTCCACGTCGACGCGGCGATGGCCGGCTCCGCGATGATCCTGCCGGAGTGCCGCTCCATGTGGGACGGCGTCGAGGGGGCCGACTCGATCGTCGTCAACGCGCACAAGTGGCTCGGCGCCGCGTTCGACTGCTCGCTCTACTACGTCAAGGACCCCGAGCACCTCGAGCGCGTGATGAGCACGAACCCGAGCTACCTCCAGACGGCGGTCGACGGCCGCGTCCGGAACTACCGCGACTGGGGCATCCCGCTCGGGCGACGCTTCCGCGCGCTCAAGCTCTGGTTCCTCCTTCGCGAGCAGGGGGCCGAGGCGCTGCGTACGCGCCTCCGCCGCGACATGGCCAACGCGAAGTGGCTCGAGGCGCAAGTCGAGCGCACGCCCGGCTGGCGCGTGCTCTCGCCCGTCGTCCTGCAGACCGTGTGCGTGCGGCATACGCCCGCGGACGCGGGGCTGGAGGGCGACGCGCTCGACGCGCACACGCTGGCGTGGGCGGCGCGGCTCAACGCGTCGGGCGCGGCCTACGTCACGCCCGCCAAGCTCGATGGCCGCTGGATGGTGCGCGTCTCGATCGGCGCCCTCTTGACCGAGCGCGCGCACGTCGAGGCGTTGTGGCGAGCGATGCAGCAGGCGGCTATGCTCGAGGGACCCGGATGAGCGACCGCATCCTCCTCGTCGACGACGAGCCCGACATCCGGCAGCTCTTGTCGTTCAACCTGCGCGAGGCGGGCTTCGAGGCCGAGGCGGTCGGCACGGCCGCCGAGGGCCTCGCCGCGGCGCAGCGGGCGCGCCCGAGCGTCGTCATCCTCGATCTCATGCTGCCGGACATGAGCGGCACCGAGGTGTGCCGCAAGCTCCGCGCCGATCCGTCGACGAGCGATCTCCCCATCCTCATGCTGACGGCGCGCGGGGACGAGTACGACAAAGTCCTCGGCTTCGAGGTCGGCGCCGACGACTACGTCGTCAAGCCGTTCAGCGTGCGCGAGGTCATCATGCGCGTGCGCGCGCTCGCGCGGCGGTCGCAAGAGCGCACGAGCGCGCGGGCGACGACCGAGGCGCCGAAGGCCCTCGCGTGGCGCGGCCTCTCGGTCGACATCGTCCGTCACCGCGTGACGCTCGACGGCAGCGAGCTCTCGCTGCGGCCGCTCGAATTCAAGCTCGTCGCCACGTTCCTCGAGAACCCCGGCGTCGTCTACTCGCGCGCCAAGCTCCTCGAGGACGTGTGGGGCATCACCGCGGAGATGAACACGCGCACCGTCGACACGCACATCCGCCGGCTGCGCGAGCGCCTCGGCGCGCACGGCGACGCCATCGAGACCGTGCACGGCTTCGGCTACCGCCTCGCGCTCCCGTAGCTCGTGGAGCCGCCGCATGACGTCCATCCCGCCTCGCCCCCTCCCGCAGCTTACGTTCCGCACCAAGCTCCTCGCGAGCCACGTGGGGCTCGTCGCGGTCGTCGTCGCGATTGCGCTGCTCCTCTTGAACCGCGCGCTCTCGGCCGACCTCGCCGCGCAGCTCGATCGTCGCCTCGAGGACCAAGCGCGCGGCGCGTCCGGCTGGGTCGGCGAGGGGCGCCGTCATCCGGTCAAGCTCGCCGGCCGCATCGCGCTCATCGTGAGCGCGACGACGACCATCTTCGACAAGGACGGCAAGGTCCTCGGCGACTCCGCCGGCGCGCCGCCCCCGAAGGAGTTGCCGCCCGAGGTCGTGGCCGCCCAGCGCGGCGACGCCGTCGGCCGCGCGTCGCGCATGACCGACGCGGGTGAAGAGGTGCACTTCATCGCCGTCCCGGCCGGCGACGGGCTCATTCTCCGCCTCGCCGCGCCGCTCAGCGGCATCAACGCGACGGTGCGCGAGATGCGCAGCCAGCTCCTCTTGGCGAGCGGCATCGCGCTCGTGCTGGCGCTGGCGCTCGGATTCCTCGCCGCGCGCGTCGCCTCTCGGCCGCTCCTCGCGATGACCGCGTTCGCGACGCGCCTCATGCGCGGCGACTACGAGCTCGAGCCTTTGCGCCACTCGCCCGACGAGTTCGGCCTGCTGTCGCGCACGCTCTCGTCGCTCGCGACCGAGCTGAAATCCAAGATCGGCGACCTCACGCGCGAGCGCGATCAGCTGTCGGCGATCCTCGCGGGCATGGCCGAGGGGGTCCTCGTCACCGGAGGGGACGGCCGCGTGCTCCTCGCGAACCCGGCCGCGGCGGCGATCCTCGGCGGCGAGCTGGCGCCCGGCGCGCCGCTCGCCGAGGCCGTCCGCGCGCCGGAGCTGCTCGCCTTCATCGAGGCGGCGAACGCGAGCGGCGAGCTGCGCGAGGGCGACATCGAGACGCACGATCGCGGCGAGCGGACGATCGCGCTCTACGTGCGCCCGCTCGGCGGGGCGCCTTCCCCGGGCGCGCAGCGCGGGCTCGTGACGGTGCTGCGCGATCTGACGCGCCTCGTGCACCTGACGGCGCTCCGCCGCGACTTCGTCGCCAACGTCTCGCACGAGCTGCGCACGCCGCTGACCGCGATTCGCGGCTACGTCGAAGCGCTGTCCGAGGACGACACCAGCGAGGACGATCGCCGGAAGTTCCTCGCAATCATCGCGCGGCACACACAGCGCATGGAGCGCCTGGTCAAGGATCTGCTGCGGTTGGCGCGGCTCGACGCGGGTCAGGAGACCCTCGACGTCATCGGTTGCGATTCGCACAACCTGCTGGAGACCGTCGTCGCCGATCTGCTGCCGTCGGCGGTCGAACGCCGCCAGCGCATCGACGTGACAATCGCGCCGGGCGCGGAAACCGTGCGCGCCGATCCGGCAAAGCTCCACGACGCATTGCGCAATCTGGTGGCCAACGCCATCACGTACGCGCCGGAGCAGTCCACGATTCACATCCGGGCGCAACGGGCCAACGACAGCATGACGATCACCGTCGCGGACGAAGGCCCGGGTATCCCCGATGAAGATCTGTCGCGCGT
>JAYVXL010000614.1:0-4413 GCA_043785185.1 Myxococcales bacterium | reverse complement strand
CGAGCGCGCGCGCGTCGCTGTCGAACGGGAGGAGGCCCGGCTGAATGCGCGTCGCCAGGCGCACGCCCTTGGCCTCGGTGCGCTCGCGGAAGACGCCGAGCACGATGCCGAACAGGGCGGCGACGTCGACCGGCTCTTTTTTCAGCTTGTACTGGTGCGCGTCGAGGCGCGAGAGCTCGAGCAGGTCCTCGATGAGGTTCTGAAGACGGTGCGCGTTGCGATCGACGATGTCGAGGAAGCGGCCGGCCGCGGGCGTCTGCAGCGCGCCGCTCCGGAGCGTCTCGGTCGCCGAGAGGAGCGCGGTGACCGGCGTACGCAGCTCGTGCGACACGTTCGCCACGAAGTCGCGGCGCAGCTTCTCGAGCCGGCGGAGATCGGTCACGTCGACGAACACGGCGAGGAGGCCGCCGGCCTCGCCGGCGAGCGCGGTGGCGTGGACGAGGAGGCGGCGCGGCTTCAGCCCCGGCAACTCGAGCTCGCCCTGCGTGATGCCGCCGACGGAGGTGGCGCGGCCGAGCAAGTCCTCGAGCTCCGCGTGGCGGATGACCTCGAGCAGTAGCCGGCCACGCGCGTCGGGGCCGAGCAGGATCATCGAGCGGAGCGCGCCGTTGACGAGGACGACGCGCCCCTCTTTGTCGACGACGAGCACCCCCTCCTGCATGCCCTCGAGGATGCGCCCCTGGAGATCGCGCTCCTCCTTCAGCTCGGCGAGCGTCGCCGAGAGGCTGCCGGCGAGCTGGTCGAGCGCGAAGGCGAGCTCGCCGACCTCGTCGGTGCCGCCCACGTGCGAGCGGACCGCGAGGTCTCCCTTGGTCATGCGGCGAGCGACGTCGGTGAGCTCGCGCACGACGCGCGACATGCGCTGCGCGAGGAGGCCCGACAGGACGAACGCGAGCGCGAGGGCGAGCGCCGACGCGATGAGGATCGCGCGGCGGGCTTGGGCGAGCGCGTTCTCGACGACGTCGAGCCCGGTCGCGACGCGGGCGACGGCGACCGCGCTCCCTTCGACGGGGACCGCCACGTAGATGAGGCGGCGCTGCGTCGTCACGCTGATCCGCTCGCTCTCGCCGCGCCCGCCGGCGAGCGCGGCGGCGACCTCCTCGCGGAGCGCGTGGTTCTCGACGCTCGGCAGGTCGGCGAGCGCGACCTCGGAGTCGCCGAGCACGACGCCGCGCCGCGAGATGAGCGTGACGCGCGCGTCGGCCGTGCGCCCGATGGCGTCGGCGAGCGCGTCCCAGGTCGCGCGGTCGGTCTCCGGCGCCTTCGTCGCGGCGGCCTCGCGCGCCACGAGGTCGGCGCGCACGAAGAGGTCGGCGCGCACCGTCTGGGTCACCTGGTCGGTGGCCCCGCGCGTCAGGTACGTGTCGGCCGCGACGACGGACATGGCGATCAGGGCAAACGAGGCCAGAAACAGCTTGAACCGGACGCCGAACCGGACGGCCATCACGCCCCGCTGGAGGCCACGGGCTCGTCGGAGAATCGGTAGCCGACCCCGCGGACCGTCTCGATGCGATCGCCGACGTTGCCGAGCTTCTCGCGCACGCGCTTGACGTGCGTATCGACGGTGCGCGACGTGATGTCGGCGTCGATGCCCCACACGTCGCTCAGCAGCCGTTCGCGTGTCTGCACGCGGCCGCGGCGATCGCACAGCGTCACGAGCAGCTTGAACTCGAGGGCGGTGAGGGTGATTTCGCCGCCGTCGACCCACGCGCGGTGCGCGCCGCGGTCGATCTTGAGGCCTTCGATCTCGACGACGGGCGCCGCGTCACCCGCCTGCTCCTTGCGGCGGAGGACGGCTTGGATTCGAAGGAGCAGCTCGCGCACGCTGAAAGGCTTGACGACGTAGTCGTCGACGCCGAGCTCGAAGCCGACGATGCGGTCGACCTCTTCCCCCTTCGCGGTGACCATGATGACGTGGACGCCGCGCGTCTGCGGATCGCCCTTGAGGGCGCGGCAGACCTCGACGCCGCCCATGTCGGGCAGCATCAAGTCGAGGAGCACGACGTCGGGCTTCTCGCTCCTCGCGAGCTGCAGTCCTTCGCGCCCGCGGGAGACGAGCCGAACGGTGTGGCCGGCCTCGGTCAGGTTGTAGCCGAGGACCTCGCGGAGATCGGCCTCGTCTTCGATCACCAGGATGCGCGCCATGGGGGACCACCCTCTCGCGCGTCTCATAGCATGTCAGGGGCGCATCTCGTGCACGTGAACCGGAAGTCGCTCGAGCGCGCAGCCCGGCACGTCCCGGGCGCAGCGCGAGCGAAGGGCGGGGGCGACGTCGGGGCTGCGGGCGGCGAGGAACGCGGCCTCGGCGCGCGCCGTCACGTCCGCCGCGCCGCCGAGCGCACGCAAGGAGAGGGCTTGCACGCGCAACATGTCGGCGTCGCGCGGGGAGAGCAGCAGGCCGCGCTGCGCCGCGTCGAGCGCGTCGCGCTCCCTCCCGGCGCCGCCCCACATGACCGCGAGGCGCGCCCAGACCGCGTCGTCCTTCGGCGCGCCGGTCGCGGCCTCCGAAAGCGCGGCCGCGGCGTCACCCCAGCGCCACGCGATCGCCAAGGCTTCGCCACGGAGGCGCGCGAGCGCGGGGTGACCCGGCACGAGCGCGCTCGCCTTCTCGACGAGCGCGAGCGCGCCCTCCACTTGGCCCTGCTCCACGGCGAGGCGGGCGAGGCCGCCCAGCGCCATCGCGCGCTCGCGCTCGCTCGTCGCCTGGGAGAGCGCGCGCTCGAAGCTGGGCCGCGACTCGCCTTGTCGCTCGCCGACCTCGTGGAGCATCGCGAGGCCGTGATCGAACGCGCGCTGGAACGCGCGCGCGCTCGGCGGGGCGGCGGAGCTCGCGGGCGCGCCGACGCCGAGGAGCGCCTCGGCGCGCGCGACGTCGGTGACCGGCTGCGGCGGGCACGGGTCGAGGCCGCGCTCCTTCTTGCGCGCGAGCGCCGCGTCGGCGAACGCGCGCCCCCGCGCCGTGCGCGCGTCGTCGCACGCCGCCCGCTGAAGCGCGAGGCGCCGCGCGCGATGGCGCAAGCGCGCGACGACGCGGAGCGGCCCCTTCGCGCCCTGCGGCACGCCGAACGCGAAGCGCGCGACGTCGGCGTCGCGCGGCGCGATCGTGTGGTCATAGGCGACGGCCTCGAACAGGTGCGTCTCGCGCCCGAGGAGCGGTCGGCCGTCCTTGCCGGCGACGGCCGAGCCGAAGCGGTGCGCGGTCGCGTCGTCCCCCGCGGCCTCGTAGCGCGTGCCCGCCTCGGCGACGCGCTCGCCGCGCGCGTCGTCGATGACGACCTCGAGCCACGTGTCCTGCGCGTCCCCCACGCCGCCGGGAAATGAGTGCCCGGCGCCGACGTTGCGCGTGACGATCTCGACGATCGCGCGGTCGCCCGCGGTGAGCGCGCCCTCCTCGGCGGGGAGCGTGCGCGTCCCGTTGCCCGTCACGAGCGCGGCGACGTCGAGCGTCACTGCGCTCGCGAGCATCGCCTGGGCGCGGCGCCGCTGCTCGCCGTCGCCGCGCATCTGCGCGAGCCACGTGTGCGCGCCCGTGAAGCGATGCGACGCGACCTTGCCGTCCTTCGCCGCCGGATCGCTCGCCGCCTCGCGCGGCATGTGGCAGTCCCGGCACTCTTGCGCGGCGACCGTCGCGTCGACGCGCTCGGCGAGGCTGCCGGCGAAGGCCGAGCGCGCCCACGGCGTCGCGTCGTCTTGGCCGACCATGAAGTGATCGTTGCCCGTGCCTTCGTGGAGGAACGCCTTGTGGCACGTCGCGCAGAGCGACGCCGTTCGTAGCGGCGACGCCGCCGCGCGCGCCTTGTGGCGCCCGACGCTCGCGGCGTCGCCGGGGCGCGGCACCGGAAAGTCCCCGGCGTCGAGCGTGTAGCTGCCGTTGCCGTCGGGCCGCGTCGCGGTGATGCCGTGGCACATGCGGCACGCGACGCCGGCGTGGGCGCGCGGATCCTTCGGCTCGATCGGGCGATCCATCGCGCCGTCCGCGAGCAGCGCGACGTCGTGGCACGCCGCGCAGAAGCGGCTCGCCGCGCCGCCGCGATCCTTGCGCAGGCGCTCGACGGCGACGCGGTAGATCGGATCGTCGAACGACGCGAACGCGTGCGCGCTCGAGCGCCACTGCGCTTCGATGTCGCCGTGGCAGTGGCCGCACGACGCGACCTCCGCGAGGGTCGCGCCGGTCTGGGTGCCGGTGGAGCGCTCGACGTGGGCGAGCGCCGGCGCGAGGTCGCCGCCCGGCGAGGGCAGGATCGCGGCGGTGGGCGGCGGCGCGACGGGCGCCGCGGACGGCGTGTCCTCCGGCGCGCCGACGCCGCCGTGGAGCGTGCACGCGGCGAGGCCGAGCGCGAGCACGAGCGCGCCCCGTTCGACCTTTCGCCCGCGCGCGCCGGCCACGTCTACCGCCGCCGACGCCGAAGGCCC
>JAYVXL010000613.1:0-4423 GCA_043785185.1 Myxococcales bacterium | reverse complement strand
TGCGGGCGCAGGCACCCGCGAAGGCGAGCGAGAAGTTCACGGCGATCGGCTGGGGCGTCACGACGACGACCCCCGAGCCGTCGACACGGCAGCAGCGCGCGGGCGTCCCGGTCATGGACGTCGGACCGACGACGGACGCGACGACCGGGCTGCCGGTGCCGAGCCGCGAGTTCCTCGTCGGCGAGGCGATCTGCCAGGGCGACAGCGGCGGTCCCGCCCTCAGCGAGACGACAGGCGCCGTCATCGGCGTCGTCTCGCGCGGGGGCAACGGAACGCAGCCGGACCCGAACAACCCCGCGGGCGGCTGCACGAACGGGTTCAACATCTACTCGATGACGTCGGGCTACTACGACCTCTTCGTGCAGGCCTACGCGGCGGCGGGGCAGGAGCCGTGGTTCGAAGGCGGCCCCGACCCGCGCCTCGCCAAGCTCGGAGAAGCCTGCACGAGCAACGACGCGTGCCGGTCGAACGTATGCGCCACCGACGCGAAGGGCGCGTTCACCAAGTGCACCCAGGCGTGCGACAAGGCGACCGCGTGCCCGAGCGGCATGGTGTGCAGCGCCGAGGCGAACGGGACGTGCGGCGCGCCCTCGGCGACGTCGCCGACGACGACGACGACCACGAAGTCCTGCGGCTGCGGCATCGGCAACGTGGCCCCCGCCTCGGCGGCGTGGGCCTTCGCGGCCGGGGCGCTCGCGTTCGGCGCGCGCCGACGCAAGCGCCGTTGAGCCTCGAGCGGAGGTGACCCGTCAGCGCAGCGTGCTGCCGAGGAGCACGCCGTTGGCCCAGTAGCAGCCGGTGGCGCCGGCGGGGAGCAAGTCCCAGGTGTCGCCGCCGGCGTAGGCCTGGCGCGCGGAGGTCGCGATCGTCGCGCCGTCGAAGCGCTGGCCGCGCGCGAGCGCGTCGACGGTCGCGGCGGCGGGCTTCGCGGCGGCGCACGTCGGGTGGAGCGGCGACGCCGAGACGGCGCGCCCGTCGCTCATCGTCACGCGGACCATTTGGTGCGAAGGCGGCGCGGGGACGTGCCCGACCGTCGTGATCGCTTCGGCGACGCGCTGGCCCTTGGCGTCGAGCGTCCAGACGCGCATGCCGGGGAGGAGATCGCGCACGGCGACCTCGCCGTCGGGGGTGGCGATCCGCACGTCGGACGCGAGGCAGATGGGCTCGCGCGATCCGTTCTTCCAGCAGCGGCCGTTGAGCGGCATGCCCATCGCGCAGTGCTCGTCGGGCGCGCACTCGGCGTTGGTCGTGCACTTGCCGCTCGGCGGCTTGGCGCCCGCGTCGGCCGTAGCGGTCGGCGCCGGCGGCGGGGTGGTCGGCGTCGGAGAGGGCGTCGGCGTCGGAGAGGGCGTCGGAGCCGGGGCTGGCGCCGGGGGCGTCGTCGTGGTCGGAACCGGCCTGAGGCCCGTGACGGAGACCGAAGACGCCGTCGGCGACGGGGTGGCTGTAGGAGCCCCGGTCGCGGGCGGCGCCGTCGGATCCGTCGAGGGCGTCGCGGGCGGCGCGCCCTCTTCGATCCTGCAGGCAAAGGACAACGCGAGGAGCACGAACGGAGCGGAGCGGAGGATGGGCGACATTTGACCGCCATCCTCGCATGAAACGGCCGTTCTCGGCACCGTTTCGCCTTGTGCTCGCCGGCGAGGCGCGCCAAGTTGCCGGCGTGCGCAAGCCGACGGCCTACTGGGACTACATCAAGGTGGAGGAACTGCTCGCGCTCCAAAGCGGCCTCGAGGCGAATGACGCCGGCCTCGCCAACGACGAGGTGATGTTCATCACCGTGCACCAGATCGACGAGCTCTGGTTCAAGCTGATCCTCCGCGAGCTCGTCGCCGTGCGCAACCTCTTCGCGAGCGCGCACGTGCCCGAGCAGTCGCTCGCGTCGGCGGCGCGCGGCATCCAGCGCATGGCGCTCCTCATGCACCATGTCTCCGAGCACATGGCGGTGATGGAGACCATGACGACGCGCGACTACCTCGCGTTCCGCGACAAGCTGAACCCGGCGAGCGGCTTCCAGTCGGCGCAGCTGCGCGAGATCGAGCTGCTCGTCGGCCTCTCCGACACCGAGCGCGTCCCGCTCGGCCACGAGCACAGCTACATGCTCGCGCTCCGCAACCACGACGGCACGCCCTCGAGCGCGAGCAAGCGCGTCGAGGAGCGCCTGCGCGACAAGCCGACGCTGAAGGACGCGATCGCCGAGTGGCTGCACCGGACGCCGATCCAGGGCTCGGTGCCGGGTCAGGCGGGCGACGCAGCGACGGTGAGCGCGTTCATCGACGCCTACTGCGAGGCGCACGCGACGAGCGCGCGGCAAGCGCTGGACCTCGGGCGCGGCCTGGCCCTCACGCCGGAGGACGAGAAGCGCCTCGAGGCGCGCTACACGAAGGAGATCGAAGGCGCGCGCGCGTTTCTCCGCGCCGAGGACGTGGACGAGGCCGAGCGCGCGAAGGCCTCGCGCGTTCGCGCCGCGCTCGTCTTCATCGAGAGCTACCGCGAGCTGCCTCTCCTCTCGTGGCCGCGGACGATCATCGACGCGATCGTGAGCTTCGAGCAGGCGTTCGTGATCTTCCGGCAGCGCCACGCGCGCATGGTCGAGCGCGTCATCGGCAGGCGCACGGGCACGGGCGGATCGGCCGGCGTCGACTACCTCGATCAGACGGCGCTGCGTTACCGCATCTTCCGCGACGTGTGGGCGGTGCGCACGATCCTCGTGCGCGAGGCCGCGCTGCCGCCGCTCGGCAACCCGGGTTTCTACGAGTTCGTGACGGCGCGCCCAACGACGCCGCCGCCACGCTGAGGCGCGCGGCGCTGCGCCGATCGAGCGGCGCCTAGCGAAAGACGACCCGCACCTCGCTCGGCGCGGACATGTTGCCCGCCCAATCGACGGCGCGCACGCCGAACGTCGCGCGCGGCCGCCCCTTCGGCGGCGCGAACGAGTCCTCCACCTCCGAGCCGCCGTGCTCGACGAAGAACCCCGTCCGTCCGCCGGCCGCGCCGCGTTCGTAGACGAGCGGCGGGCTCGCGTAGTCGATGGGGCCGTGGCCGTCGTCCATCCAAATCGCATAGCGGAGCGAGCTGGCGGGCGTCGCGTCGTCGGTCGCGGGGCCGGCGCCGGCGAGGAGGACGCTCGGGCTCGAGCACTCCGCGCGGATCACGATGACGCCGCCGCGTGCGCCGAGGGCGTGCCCGGTGAAGGTGCCGCGCGTGACGCCGCTCCATTGCGGCGGCGTGTCGTCGCGCGCGTCGCCGGTGACGAACGTGCCGAGGATGCGCGTCGCGACGGCGCCCCCGCGGTCGATGTACAGGACCTCGTAGCGCGTGCGCGGTGCGAGCGGCGCGAGCGGGACGAGCTCCACCGTCGCGATTTCGTTCGAGAGCGACGGCCGCCGGACGATCGGGACCTCGCCCGCGCTGGCGCCGGGGCCAGGCGCCTGTACGAGGGCGAAATCGAATTTGCCCGGCGGGCATCGCTCGCGCCCCTCGTCGTCGACGGCGCAGATGCCCGACGTGCGCCACTCCTTGTGCAGCTGGACGCGCACGTGGACGTTGAGCGGCGCCGGCGCGCCAGGCTCGGGGGAGACGTACGCGACCGGGGGGCGACCGCAGATGGCGCGGGCCCGCGCTTCGAGCAGGCAGGGACCGAGCGCGAGCGCGAGCGCGAGCCGACCACGCATGGGGCGAGCATACGGTATCGTCGACCGATGCGGACGATGCTCGGCGCGACGCTCGCCGCGTGGCTCGGGGCGCTCCCGCTCGCGTGCGCGGGGACCGGCCTCGCGCCCACGGCGCCCCTGCGGGTCCCCGCGCCTCCGGAGGCGCGCCCGTCCCCCTCGACGCCGCCCGCGGCGCCGCCGGCGCCGGCGGTCGTCCGCGCCGCGTTCTTCGGCGACGAGGGCGCGTACTTGGGTCCGTTCTACGAGCCCGTCCCCGACGCCGTGCAGCTCGTCGCCCCGTGCGTCGCGCGCGCGCGCGCCGAGGGGGAGCCGATCGTCGGCTACCTGGTCTTTACGGTGACGCTGGCGCGCGAAGCGCCGGCGCGGATCGCCCTCCGCGAGGCGACGACGCTCTCCGACCGCTTCGTGTCGTGCGTCGGCGCCGCGCTCGCCGCGCTCCGCCCGCGCGATCCCACGTTCGTCCCGCAGCCGCTCGTCACATACATCAGCGTGCGCTGAAGACGTTTCGCGAGTGGTCGGTCGAGCAGCAGTGGCTGCTGCCGCCGTCGGTGGCGGCATGGTGAAGGTCGGGCACGTCGCGCGCGACGGCACGAAGGTGCAAGCCAACGCCTCGAAGCGCAAGGCAATGAGCCCCGTTAATGACGGAGCCTGGTTGGCTCCGCCCCCCGCCACTTCGTGTCGGGCCCCCCTGGTTTCGCCTTCGGCGACCGTCGTGCTGCGCACGCCGTAGGCGCCGTGCGCAGCACGGTTCG
>JAYVXL010000612.1:0-4425 GCA_043785185.1 Myxococcales bacterium | reverse complement strand
ATGAAGGGTTCCTCCGGATGGGCGCCGAGTGAATCGAAGCGCTTGCTGCGCCGCACACGCGCGAGCGCCTCGTGAACGGCGATGCGCGTAAGCCACGTCGAGAAGCGCGCGCGTCCTTCGAACTCGCCCAAGTGCTCGTACGCGCGCACGTAGGTGTCCTGCATCACGTCCTCGGCCTCGCTCGCGTCGTGCAGGATGGCGCGCGCCGCGCGGTACACGCGCGGGTTGTGGCGGCGCATCAGGGCCTCGAACATTCCCATATCGCCGGCGAGCACGCGCGCGACGATCTCTTCGTCGGCCAACGTGACGGGCGTGACGGGCGTGACGGGCGTGACGCGCGCGACGGGTTGCAAGCCGATCTCGTGGGCCGGTTCCATGCTCACGTCAAATGGAGTTCCGAGAGCGAAGAGGGTTCCCGAAAAAAGAGACGAACGGCCGGTCCGCATGCGTGCGCTCAGCCGCCGTCATCAATCTCATGGCCGCGCTGCAACCAATCAGCGGCCCGCGACTCTGTAGGTGCGTCTCCAAGGAAGGATTCACCCGCCCACGAGGGGACCAAGGACGCACGCAAATGAGACTCAAGAACGTACCCGCACGCCTCTCGTCGATTGGAGCACCGTTGTCGCTCGGGCTCGTCACCGCGGCTGCGATCATTCACTGCAGCTCGGATCCGCCTTCCGCTGCGCCGATCGCGGAGGCCGGCGCTCCGATGTGCGCGGACGGGATGCCTCCGCCCGGCCCGGACGCGCAACCGGCCGCCGACGCGCAGGCCGCGGACGGCGCGACCGTGCCGCTCGATCCCATCGCCCTCAACGCCCAGCGAATGATCGACGAGGGGCGCAAGACGTTCCGGTACGACACGTTCGGCGACGAGGCGTTCTGGGGCGACACGTTGAAGCTGCACCGGGCCATCGAGGGCGCTGCAAAGGGCGGCGTCGGCGCCGGCGTCAGCCCGAAGACCGCGCTGTCGGTCGGCCTCAAGGTCGACGTCGACGCGTTGCCGGCCTCCGCGATCGACGGGCTCAAGCAGGGCAAGGTCGACCTCGACAGCATCGACACGACCCTCCTCCTCTTGCAGCTGAACGCGGTCGTCGGCGTGAAAGGCGTCTTCGACGCGAGCAAGAACCTGACGTCGATGGGCATTCAGTGCTCCCTCTGCCATTCGACGGTCGACGACTCGCTCGCCCCCGGCGTCGGGCATCGCCTCGACGGCTGGGCGAATCGCGATCTGAACGTGGGCGCCATCGTCAACCTTTCGCCGGATCTCTCCGCGGTGACTGCGCTCCTCGGCGTTGACGAGGCGACCGTGCGCACGGTGCTCAGCGGCTGGGGGCCTGGCCACTTCAACGCTCAGCTCTTTCTCGATGGCAAAGCCGTGGCGCCCGACGGCGGCGGGCCGGCCGGCGCGGCCGCGCTGATTCCTCCGGCGTTCGGCCTCGCCGGCGTCAACCTCTCGACCTGGACCGGGTTCGGCTCGGCGACCTATTGGAACGCGTTCGTCGCCAATCTGGAGATGCACGGTCAGGGCACATTCGTCGATTCGCGGCTCGCCGACGCGACGCAGTTCCCGGTGGCCGCGAAGGCGGGCTTCGCGAACGTTCGAAACACGGTCGACCTCATCACGTCGAAGCTGCCGTCGCTTCAAGTGTACCAGCTCGCCATTCCCGCCCCGACGCCGCCGCCGGGGAGCTTCGACACGGCCGCCGCTGCGCGTGGAAAGACTGCGTTCGAAGGCCCCGCGAAGTGCTCGAGCTGCCACGTGGCGCCGCTCTTTACCGAGCCCGGGTGGAACCTGCATACGCCCGCAGAGATCGGCATCGACGACTTCGCGTCCAGTCGCTCTCCCGAGAAGCGCTACCGCACGGCGCCGCTGAAGGGACTCTTCTCGCACACGAAAGGCGGATTTTACCACGACGGGCGCTTCCCGACGCTCGCTGCCGTGGTCGAGCACTACGACAAGGGCCAGAGCCTCGGCCTCACGCCCGGTCAGAAAACCGACATCGTCGAGTACCTGAAGTCGTTGTGACACGGACGCACGAGGCACGTCGCTTGCACCGAGGGGCGCCATGAAAATTTTCATCGATAGCGCTGACCTCGAGGAGATCAAGGAAGCGGCGGCGACCGGCTTCCTCGAGGGCTGCACGACCAACCCCAGCCTTCTCGCGAAGACCGGCCGGAAAATCGAGGCCGCGATCCCCGAAATTTGCGAGATCGTCGACGGCCCGGTCTCGGCCGAGGTCGTCGCGACCGACTACGAGGCGATCCTGAAGGAGGGCCGCGCGCTCGCGAAGCTCCACAGCAAGGTCGTCGTCAAAGTACCGCTGCTGGTCGACGGGCTTCGCGCGGTGCGAACGCTCAAGAAGGAGGGGATCCGGACGAACGTGACCCTCTGCTTCAGCGCCACGCAGGCCCTCCTCGCCGCCAAGGCCGGCGCGGCGTTCATCTCGCCTTTCGTCGGGCGCCTGGACGACACGGGCGTGGACGGCTCCGAGCTGCTGAAGCAGATCGTGACGATCTACGCGAACTACGAGCTCACCACCGAGGTGCTCGCGGCGAGCATGCGAAGCTGCCTCCACGTGACGCAGGCGGCGATGATCGGGGCGGATTGCGCGACGATTCCACTCACGGTGCTCCGGCAGCTCCTCAAGCATCCGCTCACCGACGCGGGGCTCGCCAAGTTTCTCGCCGACGCGAAGAAGGGGAAGTGAGCGCGGGCCGCGCTCGAGGTCGCGCGCGCGCGGAGTGGGGATGCGCTCGTCGTCCTCGACGGGCACGACGGGCTCGGACGGGCTCGACGGGCTCGACCGGCTCGACCGGCTCGCGGGGCGCGCCGAGGCGACGCTCGGACGTCAGCGGTCGGGCTTGTAGATGTAGAGGTCGGTGCCGTGGAGCCACGCGCGCTGGCCGTCGTCCGTCTTGTGGAGCGCACCGAGCACGATTCGATGCGATCGCACGCGCATCTCGAAGTCGCTGCGCGCCTCGCTCTCGGCGTCGTGGGGGCGAACTTCGAGCGACGTCCCGTTGTAGAAGAGTCAATGCAGCGAGTGACCGTCGGTGGCCGAGTACGTCCACTGGTGCACGAGCGTCGTGATCGGGAGCGGCGGTGGCGCAGCGACGCTCTTTCGAGCTCTTCTCGCGCACGCGCCCGACGGCGCTCCCACGCGCCACGACGATGACGCCCCCCTCGAGGAGGAACGCGGCTCCGTTGGCCTGCTTCGCGCCACCCTCCCACACGTCGCCCTCGAGGGCGCCGCTCGGTAAGCGGCGCGGGCTCGTCATGAGGCTCAGGGGCACGGTGTTCGGAAACGGATGGAAGACGCAGACCGCCGCGTCCTGGCTGGGGCTCTCCCGTTGGCGATCGCCGAGGAGGATGTCTTCTTGCGCCCATCGGGCATGCCCGAGGGGGCCGGGGGAGGGCATCTCGGGGCCGGAGACCTCTCCGCAGATCGCCGTGGCGCATCCGGCGAGCCCGAAGAGGACCGCGAGCACGAGAAGAGGTCGCGTCATCTGGGATCGCACGTGGCGTCCGGCTTCAGCGTGCGAAACTCGGGCGCCCTCGCCGGGCGCACCACGGCGATGAACGAGCTCGCGTCCCAGGGCGAGGTGCACCGCGCGTCGAGCAGTGGGGACTCCGCGACGGGGACGAGCGCGGCGGGGCTGCCTTCGAGCCGCGCGAGGGTTGCCTTCACGCGCTTGTGGTCGTCGGGGCCCGCTGGATGGGTTGACCGAGCTTGCAGTCGCTGACGGGGTTCGGCACGACGGTCCGGAGGCGCGTGGTACGCGAACGCGTAGCCGCCGAGGATGACGTGCTCAACCTCTTCGCGGGCGAACTCCGCCAACCGCGCCGGCGCGGGACGGACGCAGGCGTGCCCGACGCCGGGCTTCTGAGTACGTATGAAGTGACCGGCTCCGATCGCGAAGCTGGAGCTCCTGCTGCGCGCGGCCGCGACGGCGCGGCGTAGCCCCGGACGCAACGCGTCGCGGCCGCTCACGCTCCTCGCGCCGCTGTGGAGAAATCGGATCGCCCGCGCGGGCCCACGCGATCCAGGCCGCGCCTCCGAGGGCCCCGTCACACGCGCAACCTATTGATTTGTCGAAATTTTCATGGCGGCGATCGGCGGTCCGCGCATTGCAGTGTAGTCAAACATGCGACCCCTTCCCGTCACAGCTTTTGCCCTCGCGCTCCTCGGCCCCATCGCGTGCAGCTCCTCGTCGGGCTCGTCGGATAGCGGCCAGGACGATCTCATCGGGTTCGGGTTGAAGGTCCCGGCATCGTGGGATGCGAGCGTCACGCGGCCTGGGAGCGAAGCGGACGCGCTCGCGGCGCGTCAGCAGTGCCGCTTCAAGAGGGGCGCGATGCCGGCAGAGACCGTCGGGCAAGAGCTTCCGATGGACAAGGACATCCCGATCAAGAACATCGTGATC
>JAYVXL010000611.1:0-4429 GCA_043785185.1 Myxococcales bacterium | reverse complement strand
GCTACTACACGCTGAGCGACCGGTTCGAGGGCGTGAACATCAAGGCGGACGTCTACGTCCTCTTGCACCCGCTCCACGCCGTCACCGACGCGGCGGGCCACTTCCGGATCGACGGGCTCCCGGCCAAGACCAAGCTGCACGTGTTCGCGCGGCTCGTGGCGGTCGGCGAGGCGGCGACGGATATCGAAGTTTTGCCGAACGTGATCGCGAAGGCCGACGTCACGCTCACGTACGCGCCGAAGGACGCCGGCGCGCCGCAAAAGCCGCGCGACGCCGGCTTCGTCGTGCCGCAGTAGGGCGCGGGCCTTCGACCAGGCGAGACCCGACTACGGCACCGCGCCGCGCGGGCCCGCGCCGGCGACCGGGCCGGCCGTCGACATGTTCGTCACGCGGATCTGCCCGGTGAACTGCCTCAGGTTGTCGTCGACGCCGCCGCCGTTGCTGCCCCAGTAGCCGTCGGAGATCGAGATGACGCCGTTGACGGTGGTGGTCGCCTCTTCCTCGGCGCCCCGCGCGTGGTTGTTCCAGATGTTCGACGCCGTGATCGTGCGGGTGCCCGTGGTGGGCGCCGAGCCGTACAGCATGAAGCCATAGGCCCCGTCATGGATCGCGACGTGCGAGATGTCGAACGACGTGACGGCGTCGAAGTGGAAGCCGCAGTGGGCTTTGTCGAAATCGGTGTACGCGACATGGACGGTCGCGGCGCCGCGGGCCGCGACCAAATCGTTGTTCTCGTTCGCGGTGCCGTGGAGCTTGGAGTCCTCGATGCTGATCGTCGCGCCTTCGTCCTGCCCGACGATGCCCTCGAACGTCGCGGCGTCGTAGTCGAGGAACGTCGCCGTGAAGGCGCCGACGACCGCGCTCGCCTTCGTCGCGCCCGTGACGACGGCGTGCGCGACGGTGAGCTTTCCGCCCTTGTCGACCTCGAACGGCGCCGACTTGTCGATCGTGCCGTGCTGGTATGACGCGGTTCCTCCCTGAACGGCGAGCGCGACGTCGGCCTGCGAAATGTCGACGCCGTCGAGCGTGAGGGCGCCGCCGGTGACGACGATGAGCCCGCCCCACGGCGCGCCGCCGAGCTTGGCGTGCGGGGTCGTGCCGCCGCCCTTCAATGTGCCTTGCACGGTGACCGTCACGCCCGGCGCGAACGTGACGCGCGCGCCCGGCGCGACCGTGACCGAGCTCCCGAACGGGATCGTCATGCTCGCCGCGACGTGGTGGCCGTCGGTCCACGTCGCGTCCGTCGGCGTGCTTTCGGTCGCGATCCCCTTCGAGCTCGACGAGCAGCCAAGGGAGCCGCCGAGGCCGAGGCCGACGAACGAGGAGACGGCGAGGGCCGCAAGCAGGCTCCGATTCATGCGCGCGCGAACGATCATGGCCCCCACCTTTCAAGAGGCGATCCAATTCGGCCGGAACCGTGGACGCGCCGGTGGCGCGAAGATCGCGGCGAAACTCGAGCTATGGCGACACGGAACCTACACGTAGGAAACCCGCGCAGGGGCCGGGCGCTGGGCTCCGTGGGATCCAGCGACGGTCAAGGGCGCGCGAGCGCGTGCTCGGCCGGCGTGCGCGCGAGGGCCGTGAGGCGCGCGCGCGCCGGCGCGATCGCGCGTGGATCGCCGCGCGTGTTCGCGACGTCGACCGCGGCGGCGGCGGCGATGGGATCGCGCGGATCGATCTCGCCGAGCCGGCCCGCGTCTTTCGCGCCGGGAGGCGTGCCGCGCGCGAGGGCGATCTTCGCCAGCGCGGTCGCGATCATCGCGTCGCGCTGGCCCGCGGGGGCGAGCGCGCGGGCGAGCGCGAGCGACTCCGGCGCCTGGGGGCGCAGCATCGCGAGCGCGAGCAGGCGGTGGCGCGCGTCGACGTCACGTTCGCCCGGCTCCGGCGGCGCCGCGCGCATGCGCGCGGCGAGCTCGATGCGTGCGTCGAGCGGGAGCGACGCCTCTGCCGCCACGCCCCGCGCGGCGAGCTCGGCGGCGACGCGCGCCAGCAGCGGATCGCCGGCGGCGAGGGGCTCGGCGCCGGCGGCCTCCATGAAGCGGCGCGCGCCGTCCACCCCGGCGACGTCGCTGAGGCGCTGCGCGAGCGACGCCACGGCGCTCCACGGCGGCGCGCCCGCGGCCGCCCCCACGAACAGCTGCGCGAGCGCGGCAGGTGAGAGCGCGGCGCTCGCCGCGGCGAGCACCATGCGCGCGCCGGACGCGCGCGGGTCGGCCGCGGCGACGGGCTCGGCGAGGGCGCGCGCCATGCGCGGATCGCCGAGGAGCAGCGCGCGCCCTGCCGCCTCGTCGAGCGGGATGTGCCCCCGCGTCGACGCGACGCGCGCACGCTCCACGTCCCCCGTCGCGATCGCGCCGTCGAGCGCGAGCCGCGCGACCGCCGCCGAGAGGCGCGGGCCCTCGGCGTCGAGCGCCGCCGTCGCGACCACGCGCGCCGCCGCGAGCTCCCCCTCCCCGGCGAGCTGCACCGCGCGCTCGCCCGCGGCGCGCCGCTCTTGCGGCGCCGCGCGCACGGCCTCGGCGAGCGCCCTCGCCATGAGCGCCGGGTCCTCGTGCGCGCGCCCCCACGCGGCCAGCGCCTCCCACGCCGCGCGGCTCCCGCGATGCACGAGCGTGAGCGCGACGAGCCGATCGCGCGACGCGGCCGCGCCCGCCTCCGGCGCGCGGGCCAGCGTCAGCTGCGGCCCGAGGGCGCGCGGATCCTCGGCAGCGGCGCGGCGCGCGGCGTCCGCTGCGACGCGCGCTCCGCCCGCCGGATCGCGGAGGCTCGCGCAGAGGCTCCGCGCCTCCCACGCCGGCGCGTAGTCAGCGCTCAGCGTGAGCGCGCGGTCGAGCGCGCGAACGGCGCCCTCGTCGCGCGGCGCGAGGCGGCAGCGCACGCTGCCCACGCGCGTCCACACCTCCGGGTCCGACGGGTCGCGCTCGGCGGCCTCCGAGTAGGCAGAGAGCGCGCCGGCGAGATCGCCGGACTCCTCGGCGATGGCCCCGCGCAGGAACGCCGCGTACGCCTCCGGCTCGACGTACGCGCCGCCGACGAGCCGCCCGTCGACGACGCGCACGACATCCGGCCCCCCGGCGCACCCGACGAGGACGCCGGCCGCGAGCACGCACGGGAACGCGCCGAGGAAGGGCCGCGTCACGAGGCGCACGCGCGGAGCGCCTCGAGCATTCGGTCGTTGTCGCCCGCGCGCCCGATCGTCACGCGCAGCTGACGGGCCAGGCGACCGCCCGTCGCGTGGAAGCTGCGCACGAGCACGCCGCGATCACGGAGCTGCTCCCAGACCTCCTGCGCGGGACGCGGCGCCTTCACCCAGACGAAGTTCGCGTCGCTCGGCGTGACCTCGAAGCCCGGCATCGCCCCGATCGCCGTCGCGACGCGCGCCCGCTCGGCGACGACGCCGTCCACCATCGCGCGCACGTCGTCCCACGCGTCCTCGAGCACCGCCGCGGCGGCGGCCTGGCTCGTCGCGCTGAGGTTGAACGGCTGGCGCGCCTTGTCAATCTCGCGCACGAGCTCCGGGTCCGCCTCGAGCCACCCGACGCGGAGCGCGGCGAGCCCCACCTTGCTGAGCGTGCGCAGGACGCCCATGTGCGGGAAGCGCGCGCGGAGGCCTCGCAGCGACGCGCCGCAGTAGTCGACGTACGCCTCGTCGAGCACCACGAACGACTCGTGCGCGACCTCGAGGAGGCGCTCGATGCGGTCCTGGCTCATTCGGTTGCCCGTGGGGTTGTTCGGCGACGCGACGAACACGAGGTTCGGGCGCATCACCTCGACGGCGCGCGCCATCATCGCGACGTCCAGGTCCCACCCCTGGTCGAGCGGCACCTCGACCGGCTTCAGGCCGTGACCGCGCGCGGTGACGCGGTACATGACGAACGTGGGCACGGGCGTCAGCATCGTGGCCTGCGGCGCCTCGCCGCGCGGGCGCGCGAGCGTCGTCGCCAAGAGCGCGATGAGCTCGTCCGAGCCGCTGCCGACGAGGAGATCCTCGGGCTTGGCGCCCGTGCGCGACGCGAGCGCCGCCCGGAGGCGCGTCGCGCGCGCGTCCGGGTAGCGCTCGAGCGCGACCTCGGCGATCGCGCGGCGCGCGACCTCGGCGACGCGCGGGGACGGCGGCGCGGGCGCTTCGTTCGCGTCGAGACGGACCGCAATGCCCGGCGGGTCGGCCGGGATGTACGCCGCGAGATCGGCCAGCTCGCGCCGCAAGAGCGCCGCCATGTGCTCGTTCACCGACTCGAATCTACCACGACGAAAGAGGCGTCGCGGGGGTGCCGCGGCGCCTCTTCTCGGTCGGCCCCTTCCGCTCAGGCCGTCGTCGTCACTTGACGGGGGGCTGAACGAAACCGCCCGGCTGGCTGTACCCGCCGTAGTCGAGCGTGTCGTCGCCGCACCCGGTGAGGCATCCGCCGCAGGTGGGTCCGTTGCAGCC
>JAYVXL010000610.1:0-4430 GCA_043785185.1 Myxococcales bacterium | reverse complement strand
TCGGCGACCGAGCCTTCGTGGAGCGCGCGCGCGACGAGCTCCTTGCCTACGCCGGACTCGCCGGTGACGAGCACCGTCACGAGCGAGCCCTCGAGGCGCGCGAGCGTCGCGAACACGCGCCGCATGCCGGGGCTCGCGCCGACCATGCCGCGGAACGAGTCGCCGGCGAACACCGCGCCGCCGCTCAACGAGGCGGTGTCGGCGTCGAGCGCGACCTCGGTGTTCCCGAGCTTGATGCGCGCGCCGAGCGCGAGGGTGATCCGCTCGACGCGCTGTCCGAGGTACCAGGTGCCGTTGCGGCTCCCCAGGTCGGTGACGCGCACGCCCTCCGGCACGAGCGTGAGCTCGGCGTGCGCGCGCGACACGCCGGGCGAGGTGATCACGATGGCGCTCGTGCTCGCGGAGCCGAGGACGCAGGCGCCGCTCTTCAGCCGAAACTCGGGCGGGGCCGCGTGGCCGCCGAGCACGCGGACGACGGCGCCGAGCGGCCGCGGCGCGCTCGTCCCCTGACGGACGAGCGTCGCCGTCGCCGGATCGGGTGAGCCTTGCTTGCTTCGCGCCAAGAGGCTCACAGGATACCGCTACTTCTTCGGTGCGCAGCACTCGTACTTGGCGGTCGCGTAGTCGCCGTTGGTGCACGGGTCGCCGAGCGCCGACATGTTCACGACGAAGCCCTTCGACGCGCACGCCTTGGCGATCTCGTCGTTCAGCACCTGGGCGGGCTGGCAGGTCCCGGTGATCGCGCCGCCGAAGCAGGCCGGCGGCGGGGGCGGAGGGGGCGGAGGGGGCGGAGGCGGCTTGACCGTGCAGCACTCGAACTTGACGCCCTGATAGCTCGCGGCGGGCGGCACGTTCGGGCACAGCGCGCCGAACGAGAGCTGCGTGAGCGCCGCGCCCTTCGCCGCGCACGCTTCGATCGCGTCCTCTTTCCAGACGAAGTCGGGCTTGCACGACGTCGCGTCGCCGAGCGCTTCGGTGAAGCAGGCGGGCGGAGGAGGCGGCGGCGGAGGCGCCGCGAGGCAGCACTCGAACTTGGTGAAGCGGTACTGATCCTTGCCGCACGCGTCGGCGTACACGATGAGCGCGACGTCGAGCCCCTTCGCGCCGCACTCCTTCTCGGCGTACCCCTTCCACGTCGCCGAGTCTTTGCAGCTCGTCGGGCCACCCAGCGAGTCGACGAAGCACCCGATCGGGCCAGGGTTCGGCACGGGCTGAGGGTCTGCCTTGCAACAGGACCACTTGGCGCCGTCGAAGCCGCCGCTGCCACACGCCGCGCCGAACGCGAAGTCCGTCAGCTCCAGGCCGCGCGCGCTGCACGACGCGATCGCGTCCTTCTTCAGTTGCTCGGGGCTGGCGCAGCTCGGCGTAGCTTCGCCATCGCCGATGCACTGGCCGACCTTCAGCCCCTCCTGCGAGCTGCCGGCGCCGTCCCCTCCGACCGTGGGCGCGGGCGAGCCACTACAACCGATGACGAGCGCGGCGCTGACGAGCGCGACACTCAGAGCAGTCTGAACGTTTCTCATGACGGACCTCCTCGCGGGTTCGTCCTCCCTCATCGCAACGGCCGTGCCGCGGCGCGAACATGCCCATTTGGCCGGGAATGACCGCGGATTGGCCGGACGTGTGCCGCGGGCGTGGGAGTCGACTCCGCAGGCTGCGCACTCGAGTCCTCAGGTGGCGCAGCCTCGGGGGTCGCTCAGAAGCAGAACGCCGTAACGTCGCTGCCGCTGCCGCCGTCGCCCGGATCGCAGCTCGTCATCGTGCACGCGGGCTTCGCGCAGGCGCAGTCGCGGACGCCGCCGGCGCACACGAGGCTGCTCCAGTCCGCGCAGTTGAAGACCGGCGGCGACCCCTTGAACTGTTGGCAGAAGCTCTGGTTGCGGAGGCAGAGCTCGTAGCCGCATCGAAACGTGTTCGGATCGAAGACCGGGCAGCCCTGGACGTCGAGGTCGAGCCCCTGCTCGAACAGCTGGCAGTCGGTCTTGCCTTGGACGCCGTTGCATCCGCAGTAGTAGGCCGGGTTCTTCGAACATGACGCGGGCGTCGGGACCGGCGTGCACACGCCGTTCGCCTGGCCGCGGCCGCACAGGTGATCGTCGAAGCGGCAATAGAGCCCGGCGGCGCACTCGCCAGACTTTCTGCACGGCGCGGGCGGGCCGTCCGGAAGTCCGGCGTCGCCGTCCGTCCCCCCACCCTCGCGCTCGGGGAGGATCGACCCGTCGCGCTCGCCTCCGACCTCCACGCCGCCGCCGTCGCCGGCATCGCCGCCGTCGCCGCCGTCGCGCGGGAACGCGAAATCGTAAAAGCAGGACGGCAGCGAGCACGCGGCGATCGCGCCCAGCGCGAGGCCAAAGAACGCGACGCGCCGGCTCATCGCGTCGAGTCTACCGGAGCCTTCGCGCGGCGATAGACGCTGACGATCGGCACGCCGTCTTGCTTCAAGACGAAGTCCGGCGCGACGTGCCCGTAGCCGACCCACGCGTTGAAGTCGGTCTCGGCCATGTGCAGCTCGTGGTGGACGATGGCGAAGTCCGCCTCCGAGATGGTGCCGACGCCGCGCAGGTCCGCGCGAATGCGGCCCTCGGCGAGCATGCGGCCCCAGCTGTCCCACGCGGTGTCGTGGATGAAGACCGTCGCGCCGCGCGGCGCGTTCTTCTCGAAGTAGTCGGCGAGGCCCTGCGTCGTGAAGCCCCAGAACTGGCGGTTCAGCCCCAGGTCGGCGCCGCCCGCGGTGCCGCCGACGACGGGCACGTACGCCGACAGCCCGAACGGGTGCGAGTGCGCGGTGACGGCGAGCGGGCCGAGCGTCACGCTCGCGAAGAGCGCCGCCGTCGCGAGCGCGCGCCGCCGCGCGTCCCGAAGGCGCGGCGCGAGGGCCGCATGCATCGCCGTGCACACCATGTCGAAGCCGCGCCCCGCGAAGAGCGCGACGAACGGGTACGCCGGGATCCAGTGCTTGGTGCCGCCGAAGATCGGCGTCGTCGGGAGCAGGAAGACCGAGAGCGGCACGGTCATCGCGAGGAAGAGGAGGAGATCGGTCTCGTGCTTGTCCTTCGGCCCGTCGCCGCCGGAGATGCGCAGGCGCGCCGCGAACGCGGGCACGTGCGCGAGCTGACCGCGGACGCGCAGCCACGCGAGCTTCGCGCGCTCGGACAGCCCGACGACCGCGAGCATCAGCGTGATGGCCGGCACGGTCGCGAGGATCATGACCGGCATGTACAGCGGCGGCGACGGCGCCTTCCAGTAGTTCACATGGAGAAACTCCATGTTGTAATACTCGTGGTTCAGGTGGAACTTGAACCACGCCTGCACGCGCGGCAGCGTGTCGTTCCAGAGCCAGGGCCAGAACAGGACGAAGACGGCGGGGCCGATCGTCGCCATCGCGAGGAGGCTCGCGGGAATCGGAATTCTGCCGGTGCGCGACGCGCGCGCGATGCGGCGGCCGTGAAGCACGAGCGCGTGCCCGACGAAGACCGCCGGCAGCACCCACGCGTTGTGCTTGGTCTCGAGCGTGAGGCCGTACATGACGCCGGCGAACGCGGCCCACCCGAGGCCCCCCTCCTGCTCGGCGCGCCAGTAGACGTAGATGCACGCCGTCCACATCGTCATGATGCCGACGTCGAAGCACGCGAGGTGCGCGTGGTAGAAGACGCGCGGCATCAGCGCGAGGCCGAACGCGGCGAAGAGCCCGGCGCGCCGCGAGAATGCGCGCGCGCCCCAGACGTAGACGAGCCAGAGCGCGACGCCGGCCATCACCATGCCGGGGAAGCGGAACGCGGTGCTGGCGTCGTCGAAGACCTTCCACTTCTCGTGAAGGAACATCCACGAGAGCGCGAAGAGGCTCTTCATCAGCGCCGGGTGCTCGCTGTTGGTCTGCCAGATGGAGTCGATGAAGGGCTGCTCCATCGCCGCGCGCGGGTGCTCGAACAGCGTGCGGAACCAGCGCGCGTAGTCGGAGGCGGCGCGGAAGTAGAAGCCCTCGTCGCGCGCGAAGCCGAGCGTGCGCGCAGTGGAGAGGAGCCACGCGACGTAGGCGACCCCGAGCCCCGCGCCGACGAGGTGATCGGCGAGCCCCACCGGCCCGGTGAGCGAGAAGCGGTCGCGCCACGAAGGCTCCACGACCTTGCTCATCGCGTGTCCGCCTCGAAGCAATACTGACGGCGGTTGCCGTTCGCGGCGGAGACCTCGGCGACGAGCTCGCCGCGTTTGCCCTCGAGCTCGCGCGTGTCGAGCTCGAAGCCCTTCCAGCCGTCCCCGTCGTTGTGGACGACGCGGCCGAGGACTTTGTCCTCCGCCCGCCACACGAGGTTGACGGCCGCGCCGCCGCGCTCGTGCTCGGAGTAGAGGCCGTGGTGGCCGTGAAGGACCTTGCCGAACGCCACGTTCGCGAACCTCACGCGCAGCACGGCGGCGCCGCCGAACGGCGACGC
>JAYVXL010000609.1:0-4436 GCA_043785185.1 Myxococcales bacterium | reverse complement strand
AGTTCAGGTTGTCGAAGAAGAGGCGGTACTGCGAGCGGTCGCCGACCGCGAACGTCGGCGAGAGCGGCACGAGCTCGCCCGTGCGGTGGAGGAAGTCGTCGTCGCCGAACGTCCACGACAGGCGCGTATCCATGAAGTTGCCGCTGTTGACGCCGCTCGGCGCCATCCCCACGGCGCGCGCGCCGGCGGACGTGCTGTTCGGGTCGACCGCGGGCGGCGCGTCCTTCGGCTTGTCCGCTGCTGCTGCGGCGCCGGAGTCGGGACCGGCCGGATCGGTCGGCGTCGCGGCCGGCGCGGCGCCCACGGGGGCGCTCGCCCCGGCGCCGAGTTGGACCGAGCCGCTGGCGGCGGCGGCGCTCGGGTCGGGCGCGCCTGCGGCAGGCGCGCTGGTGGGCCTGGGCGCGGGCGCCGGCTGCTGCGCGAACGCGAGACCGGGCAGGAGGAACGCCGCGAAGACGGGGAATGCGAGGGGGAGGGAGCGCATCGGTTCGGTCTCGTCTCAGTTGGAGGCGGAGCTGTTGTCGGAGGAGGTTCGCGCGTGGACGCACGCGCGACCGCTGTCGATCGGCGCGGTGTTTTGGTCGACGATGATGTCTTCCTCGCACCGCGCTTCGATCGTGTACTGGGCGCCGCCGGAGAAGTAGCGAACGGTGCCGGTGAACGAGTGGATGGTCTTCCCGCGCAGGGCCACGGGGTCGAAGAGGGCAGACGCCGAGCCGTTCGCCTGGATGGTGCCGACGAGCGGAACGCCGGTGATCGGGTCGGCCCCGGTGACGACGAGGACGAACGCGTTCTGCGAGAGGAAGCCCGAGTACTCGCTGCACTCGAGGTCGAGCGCGCAGTTGTTCGCGCACGTCTTTTCGGGGTCGGCGTTGAAGTTGATCTTCCCGTTGTGGTCGTAGTCGCAGTTGGTCGCGTCGGCGGTCGGTTTGAGCGTCGCCAGGTCCGGCAGGTTCGGGCCGAAGTGCGAGGCGACGTGGACGTCGACGCGCTTGGTCGGGTCGGGGTTCGTCGGGTCGTTCACTACGCGGGTCATCGCGGCGATCTGGCGGGTGAGCGCGGCCGTCGTCACGTACGCGCCCTTGTCGTCGCGCGCGAGCTCTTGCGCCGTGAAGACGTGCGGCTCGGGGATGAGGCACGGGCGCTTCAGCGGGTCCCACTCCTCGAGCTCCCAGGTCGGGAACCCCATCTCCGTGAAGCCGTAGAAGTCCGCGGCGGTGCCGCCGTACGCCTTCATGCGATCGCAGATGCGCATCTGCGGCGGCGCGGTGAAGTTGTACGCGAAGACGCTGCCGTAGCCGCGCGCGTCGTCGATGTCCGTCGCGTAGAAGCCGTCGGACGAGATGCGCGTCACGACGACCGAGTGGCGGAACGTGTTGGCCTCGGGGCTCCAACCGGTGTCGATCTGCACCTGCTGGTGCGGGAACGTCGTCGCCGCGCCGCCCTGCACGACGCCGCGGACGTCGGAGATGCGCGGCGACTGGAAGAACACCGTCGGGCTCGCGCCGGCGGCGAACGTCCCGAGGTCCTCGGTGTCGTCGTTCGCGAAGGCGCAGCCGGGGTCGGCCGGGTAGTCGATGAGGCCGTTGCCGTTGTCGTCGATGCCGTTGGAGCACGCCGGCGGGGGCGTGCGCTTCGGATCGGCGGGGGTGTAGCCGATGTCCTCGGCCCAGAGGTGCGTCGGGCCGAACGAGCCGGCGACCGCGACGCGGACGTTGTCGACGACGCCGTTCTTCATGAGGACGTTGCGGCCGTCGACGCCGTCGCCGCTCAGGTTGACGACGGTGCCCGGCTTGACGCTGATGCGAACGTAGCCGTTGTAGGCCGTGTCGATCTGACCGTCGGCGCGCGTCGCGACGACCTTGAGCGTGATGGGCGCGGACTTGTCGAACGTGAGCGGCAGGAGCCGATCGCGGGCGCCGACGTCGCCGGCCGTGATGGTGACCTTCAGGAACGACGTCGTCCCGAGGCGGCCGGACGTGTCGCCGCAGCCGGCGATCGCGAAGGCCGCGCCGAGGGCGAGCGCGGCGAGCAGGGGCAGGCGAGTCTTCATCGGCCGATCATCTCCAAGCGGTTGTCGGTCAGGTTTCCGATGGTCTGGTCGACGCACGAGAGGAACTTGCACTCCTCGCCCGCGAGCACGCAGCTGTTCAGATCGATGAGGCAGCGATCGGCGCCCGGCGAGCCGGCGCACACCTGCTCGTGGAACTCGGCGACCTGGTCGCGGCAGTCGCTCAAGACGCAGCGCCCGACGCCGGGGTCGCACTGTCCGTCCAGCTTGCACACGAAGCCGCCGCCGCTGCGATCGGCCACCGCGTGGCCCGGGCACGCGCAGACGCCGGAGCCGCCGCAGTCCGCGTCGACCGCGCAGGCCTTGAGGCCCTCGGCCGTCGGCAGGGTCGCGTCGTAGCCGCAGGGGCGGCCTTGGCGGAGGTAGTCGATGAGCGCGTCGCGCTGCTGGATCTGCGTGTCGAACTGCGTCGTGTTGCGCTGGAGCACGCGGTAACCAGACCCGCCGCCGGCGAGGTAGTTGCTCGTCGCGAGCTCGTAAAGGTTCGTCGGCGCGATGAGCGACTGGCATTTGCCGGGCTTGCCGAGCGCCACCTTGAAGCACTGGCCCTGGTGGGTCGTGCCGTCCGTCGAGCAGTCGGCGTCGGCGTTGCACGTGCGCGAGTTGCCGGCCGCGTCGAGCTGTTGGCCGATGTAGATCTCCTCGGCGCAGGCGGTCGCGCGGCACTTGTGCGGGAAGCCGCCGAAGGCGGGCGTCTCCGCGTCGCACGCGCCCTGCGTCGCGAGGGGGCAATCGTTGTCGGTGTTGCAGCCGAACTGGTGGTCCTCCCGGTTGCACGCGCCGCAGTTGAGGCGCACGCGCGCGCCCGCGATTTGCGCCTGGGACACGCACCCGCGCGTGCCCGAGCGGCGCGCGGCGTAGTCGAAGAGCTGCTGCACCTCGAGGCCCGTCAGCTGCATCTTGGAGATGGAGTTGTCGAACGGGAAGATGTTGTACATCTCCTCGATCGTGATCGGCCCGGGGTTCAAGTCCGCGCGGATGCCCGTCGTGTTGGTCAGCGAGAAGTCCGTCTGCACGCCCAGGCGCAGCCACATCGCCGTCGCGATGAGGTTGCCGAGCGGCGCGTCGCCGCCCTGGGGCGCCGTGCGCTTGGCGCCGCCGGGCGAGAAGCCCACGAGGATGTCGAGATCGGCCACGCGGTCGAGCGTGCGGCGGTACGGCTGCAGCATGTCGAGGATGACCGGATCCTCAGGCACCTGGTCGTCGATCGGGAACGCCCGGTACTGGCTCGACACGACCTCGAAGCCGTTGTTCGGATCGTAGTCGTTCGGATCGTTGGTCGGCGAGATCTCCGCCGGGTCGTTCGAGAAGATGAGGTCGAGGCGGCCGACGTACTTCGAAAACGCGCCGGAGTGGGCGATGGTGACGCTGCGCGGCTTGCACGGACGCGGGAACGCGTTCGGGTGCAGGTGGTTGACGTCCTTCGCGTCGTAGGTCGGGTTTTGCGGGTCGACCGAGATGTTGGGGTTGACCGTCCAGACGTAGCCCGGGTTCTGCGGGTCCGCGCTGCAGTCCTTTACGACCTGCGGCGGGTTGATGACGATGTGGTTGTGACCGCCGAGGACGACGTCGATGCCTGTCGTGCCGCGGACCATGCGCTGGTCGACCTCGAGCCCGAGGTGCGTGAGCATGACGATGACGTCCACGCTCGGGCGGAGCAGATCGATGTACCCCTGCGCCGTCTCGATCGTGCTGAGCGGGAGGATGCCCGTCTTGTTCGGCTGATCGAACACGCTCGTCAGCGTGGAGATGTTCCCCATGCCGATGACCGCGATCTTGAGGCCCTCGCGGTTGAACACCGTGAACGGCGAGAGCACCGAGTTGATGAGCGTCGCGTTGGGGAGGCTCTGGTCGTCGAACTTGTAGTTCGCGGCGAGGAGCGGGAAGTTGCTCCAGCGCTGGTACTGGCGCGCGACGTTGATGGCCCCGCGGTCGAACTCGTGGTTGCCGATCACCTCGGCGTCGGTGCCGAGCAGGCTGACCGACCTCACCTCCGGCTCGCCGGAGTAGAAGTTGAAGATCGGCGCGCCCTGGAAGCAGTCGCCCGAGTCGAGGTGCAGCACGCGGTCCGCGCGCGCGCGCTCGCGGCCGAGCACGTAGCCCATGCGCGCGACGCCGCCGACGTTCCGAATGTTGCCGGTCGTGCCCAGCCCGAGGTCGCCGTCGACCTGCGTGATGAGCAGATCGTACGGGAGGAGGCGCGAGTGGATGTCCGAGGTGTGGAGGAGCGTGAGGCGCGTTTGGCAGCGCGTGCCGGGCGGGCAGACGCCGCCGACGCCGCCGGCGTCGCTCCCGCAGCCCGGCGCGGCGGCGGCGACGATTCCCGCGGCGACCGCGGTGAAGGCGAGGGCGGCGAGCCTCCGCG
>JAYVXL010000608.1:0-4437 GCA_043785185.1 Myxococcales bacterium | reverse complement strand
CCAGGCGTGCTAAACGCGAACGCGGCATGACCGAGCCCGCCTACGATCCGTCCCCCCGCGTCGCCGGCGAGCTGAACCTCGCCGTCGCGAGCGTCCGCGCCGTCGCCAAGCTGCTCGCCGAGGGCGCGAGCGTGCCGTTCATCGCGCGCTACCGCAAGGAGCAGACGGGCGGTCTCGACGAGGTGCAGATCCGCGACATCGAGGAGAAGGGCGCGTACTACCGCGAGCTCCACGATCGTAAGACCACGATCATGGGCGAGATCGAGGGGCAGGGGAAGCTCACCGCCGAGCTGCGCGCCAAGATCGAAGGCACGTGGGTGAAGGCCGCGCTCGAGGATCTGTACGCGCCCTTCAAGCCGAAGCGCCGCACGCGGGGGATGATCGCCAAGGAGCGCGGGCTCGAGCCGCTCGCGCTCCGCATCCTCGCGCAGCCGCACGACGGCGACCCGGCCGCCGAAGCCTCCAAGTTGGTCGATCCCGCGAAGGAGGTCCCGGACGCCAAGGCCGCGCTCGCCGGCGCGCGCGACATCGTCGCCGAGGTGCTCGCCGATCGCCCCGAGATTCGCACGCTCGTCCGCGAGGCGTTCGCGAAGGAGGGCGTCATGTCCGTCGCGCCGGACCCGGCGAAGACCAAGGAGCCCACGAAGTTCGAGATGTATTACGACTTCCAAGAGAGGGCGGCGACGCTCCCGTCGCACCGGTTCTTGGCGATCCGCCGCGGCGAGGCCGAGGGCGTCTTGCGCGCGAAGGTCGACATCGACCGCGACGCCGCCGCCGCGAAGGTGGCGCAGCTGGCCGGGGTGAAAGGCGCGTCGCCGTTCGCGGCCGCGCTAAAGGACGCGGTGGGCGACGCGGTCGGCCGCATCCTGTGCCCGACGCTCGAGAGCGAGCTGCGCGTGCAGCTGAAGCTGTCGGCCGATCGCGACGCCGTCGGCATCTTCGCCGAGAACGTCCGCAAGCTCCTGCTGCAGCCCGCGCTCGGGCGGCAGGTCGTCCTCGGCATCGACCCCGGCCAGCGCACGGGCTGCAAGTGCGTCGTCGTCGACGACACCGGCAAGCTCGTGACGCACACGCTCGTGAACCTCGTCACCGGTGACGCCGCGGTCGCGCACGCCAAGCGCACGCTCACGGATTTAGTGACCAAGCACTCGCCCAAGGCCATCGCCGTCGGCAACGGGACGCACGGCCGTGAGACCGAGGACGTCTGTCGCGACGTTCTGGCGGAGATGGGGAGGAAGGACGTCGTCGTCGTGATGGTCAGCGAGTCCGGCGCATCCGTGTACTCTGCAAGCGACGTCGCGCGCGAAGAGTTCCCCGACCTGGACCTCACCGTGCGCGGCGCGATCTCGATCGCGCGACGTCTCCAGGACCCGCTCGCGGAGCTCGTCAAGGTGGACCCGAAGGCCATCGGCGTCGGCCAGTACCAGCACGACGTCCACCAGCCGCTCTTGAAGCGCAAGCTGGACGACGTGGTCGAGAGCTGCGTCAACGCGGTCGGCGTCGAGCTCAACACCGCGAGCGCGCCGCTCCTTACGCACGTCGCCGGCGTAGGGCCGACGCTCGCGAAGAAGATCGTGAAGCATCGCGAGGAGGCCGGCGCCTTCCGGTCGCGCAAGGCGCTGCTCGACGTGCCGGGGTTCGGGCCGCGCGCGTTCGAGCAGTGCGCGGGCTTCGTCCGCGTGCGCGGCGGCGCGCACCCGCTCGACGCGAGCGCCGTGCACCCCGAGCGCTACGCGCTTGTCGAGCGCATCGCGAAGGACGCGGGGCTCGCGCTGGGCGATCTCGTCGGCAACGCCAAGGCCGTCGCCTCGATCCCGTGGTCCACGTACGCCTCGGACGACGTCGGCACGCCGACGCTCGAGGACATCCAGAAGGAGCTCCTCCGCCCCGGTCGGGATCCGCGCGCCGCGTTCGAGGCGCCGCAGTTCCGGGCGGACGTGCGCAAGCTCGAGGACCTCGCGGTCGGCATGCAGCTCGAGGGCGTCGTGACGAACGTGACGGCGTTCGGCGCGTTCGTCGACGTCGGCGTGCACCAGGACGGGCTCGTCCATGTGTCGCAGCTCGCCGACAAGTTCGTGAAGGATCCGCACGAGGTCGTCAAGGTGGGTGATCGCGTCAAAGTGCGCGTGCTCGAGGTGGACCTCGCGCGCAAGCGGATCGCGCTGTCGGCGAAGTCGGGGGGCGGCGCCAAGCCGGCGCCCTCCGCGCCCGGATCGGCGCCGCGCGGCGGGAGGCCGGACGGTCGCCCCGCGCCGCGGCCGCCCCAGGCCCCGCCCGCTCCGCCGCCGAAGGCGTTCGCGAACAACCCGTTCGCGACGCTCCTCAAGAAGTAGTCGCGGCCGACCTCGTCGCGCGCCGACAAGGAATCCCGGCGCGCGGCCCGCTCAGGGGAGGGCGGTGATCCAGTCGTCGAGGGTCTGGTGGCCCGCCACGTCGACCTTGCGCGTGACGATCGGCGGCATCTGATCCTTCTGGTTCGGCGACCCGCTCGAGCGTCGCCCCGAGAGGTACGAGACGAGGCTCGAGCCCGGATCGCCGCGCCGGATGAGCGAGTAGGTCCCGCCGTCGGGCAGCGGCTTGGCGGTCGTGTAATCGACGGTCGTGCGCCACGCGTCGGTGCCGGACACGGAGACCACGCCCCCCGCGTCGCCGCCGTCCGCGCCCGCGTCGCGGCCGCCGCCTGCCGAAACGAGCTGGCTCATGAGGACGAGCAGCCGCACGTTGCTGTTCTGCGCGTTCGCCTCGCGCGAGCGGTTGTGACAGGGGCCGCACGAGACGTGCAGCCACCCGAGCGCGGCCGCCGCCTTTCCGGTCGTGTCCTCCGGCAGGGCCAGCGTCGTCACGACGGGCGGCTGGGTGAGCAGCCCGTCGGCGACGAGCGACGCGAGCGTGATGCCTTGCGCGCCCGGCAGGCCGAGGCTCACCGGCTCGAGGCCGAGCAGCCGATCCTTGCGGCCGGCGTGGCACTCGTTGCACTCGTTGCCGTTCGGGATCTGGTACGGCGGCTCGGCGCCGCCGTCGCGCGCGATCGCGACCGTGCCGTCGTGGCGGACGGCGTCCGTGTCGTCGTCGTTCCACACGTACGTGGTGTGCGCCCACGTGCCCGTCGCGGATTTCGCGTAGAGGCGCGTCTCGACGCGCTTGCCGTCGAGCGAGAACTCCTTGAACACCTTCGTGCCGTTCGGGAAGACCCACTCGTCGGGATCGGTCGTGTCGATTTTTTGCCCCGCCGGCAGGAGCAGCCAGCGCTGCTTGGTCGCGCCGTCCGCCCAGAGCTGCAGCGCGGGCGCGTAGGGGCGCGCGGCGGTCACGACGGTCTTCTTCCCGAAGTCGGCGTAGAGCCCCGCGCACTGCAGGTGCCCGAACACGCCGTCGTTCGCCAGATCGGTCGCGCAGTCGAGCGGGGCGGCCGCGGCGTCCACGGGCGGCGGAGGCGGGGGCGGCGGAGGGGCGACGAGGCCGCCATCGCCCGCGTCGCCGGCGGCCGCCGCTTGGCCGCTCGACGTGCTGCAGCCAGGAGCGGCGAGGACGGCCGCGGCGGCGAGCGCCGTCGCGAGCGCGGGGGCCGCGAACGCGAGGCGAGACCAGGGCGAGGAGCGTGCGGCCATCGTCACAGCTTACGCCATTGCTGCACGCGTCAACGGCAGCGCGAGGCGTTGCAGAGATCGGTCTGCGGCCCCACGCCCCAGCGTCCGTTCGCGCAGGTCAGGTACGGGCCGAGAGAGACGCCGTCGCAGGAGTCGTAGCCGCACACGAAGCCGGCGCGATCGCACGCCGTTCCCAGGCGCGGACGCTCGGGCGGGCAGGCGCCGGGCACGTCCGCCGCGCCGCCGTCGTCAGTGAACGCGCCGACGTCCGACCACCCGCGGCACGTCCACGCGTGGTGGCTGCGGCCGCCGTCGGCGTCGGCGCACTCGACGCACGCGCAGCGCCCCTCGGCGTAGTCGCACGCGCCGGTGGGAAGAGGGCAGCCGCCGTCCGCGGCGTCGCCGAAGTCGGCGGGGCAGGCGAGGGCGTTCGGCGCGCAGGCGAAGTCCGGCGCGAAGGTCGTCCACAGCGTGCGGGCGCCCGCGCCGGCGCGCCGAGCGCAGAGGGCGCGCGTCGAGCAGCGCGCGTGGGCGCCGCCGTCGTACTCGCACCAGAGACCCGGCGCGTCGCAGTCGGTGCTCCCGGTCGGCGCGACGGCGGGGCAGTCGACGTCAGGGGCGGAGCCGTCGCGGTCGCCGCCGGCGTCCGGGAGGGTGGCGTCGGCGCCTGCGTCCGCGGCGAGCCGGAGCGTCGCCGAGCCCTCGCACCCGATCGCGAGCGCGGCGGCGGCGATGAGGCGGAGCGGCGTGTTCGCGCGCATCCGCCGAGCGTCGCACGCCAGCGCATCCGCGAAAAGGATCCCGCCTCGGTCGCGCGTGCCTGCTTGCGCGGGACCCGCCTCCCCCGCAG
>JAYVXL010000607.1:0-4442 GCA_043785185.1 Myxococcales bacterium | reverse complement strand
GGCTCGAGCGCCTCGAGGTAGCCGGCCTGCTCGCTGCGGAGGATCGCGTCGGCAGCGCCCTTCACGGCTACTTCTTCTTCTTCGCTTCGACGATGTCTTCTTTGAGCGGCGCGAGCTTCTCGACGACCTCGGCCTGCTCGGCGTCGCCGACCTTGAGCTCGCCCATCGCCAGCTTCAAGTCCATGACGACCGCGTCGAACTGCGCGTCGGTGATCTTCATGCCCTTGTGGGCCGCCTTCATGTCCTTCCCGGCATACTTGCAGGGGCCGCCGGTGACCTCGCACATCTGGTCGGCCATGGCCTTCTTGAACGCGTCGAGCTTGGGGCCCTTGGTGTTCTTGAAGGAGCCTTTGACGGCCGGGTCCTGCGACAGGTTCTCGACGAGCTTGTCGACGACGGCCTTGATGCCTTCGGCCCCGCCGAGGCGGTCGTAGAGCGGCTTCGGCGCTGGGGTCGCGTCCTCGGGCGGGCCCGCGTCCACGACGACCTCGGCGATCGCCGGCTCCGGTGTCTGCGGGGGCTTCTTCTTGCCGCACGCGGCGAAGGCGACGAGCGCGAGGACGGGAAAGAGCGCGACGAGTAGGCGAGCTTTCATGATGAACAGCGCGACTATAGAGCAGGCCATGGGGGACCGGAACCCGCAAACGACGCGCGGCGGCGTGCGCGTGATCCTGCCGGAGCCCCTCGTTTCGAGGTAAAAGATCTGCCGTGGCGGGGTCGCGACTCGAGATCGATGGGCGGACGGTGGCGCGCGGCGACGCCGGGCCGCTCGACGCCGAGTACGCCGCGTTCGACCCCGGCGATCTCGAGCTCAAGGCGACAGAGCCCGGCAACGTCCGCGAGATCGGCTACCGCACGACGGCGAAGGCGGCGCGCGCGCGGTTCGCGGCGCTCGGGGTGACGGCGGAGCTCGCGCGCGCGGCGGCCGAAGCGTTCTCGCCGCTGGCGCCGCTCTATGCGCGCGGCGGCAGCGCGCGCAAGGTCGCGGACAAGCTCGGCGCGACGGAGCTGTTCGAGGGGCGCGAGCTGCACGCGTCGGGCACGTACCTCGGCGCGTGGATGGATCTCCCTGCGCTCGCGGCGGATCTCGCGCTGTCCGGTGCCGGCGTCGCGCTTCAGGCGCTGCACCTGGCTTCGCTCCTCACCGAGGTACCCGACGACGCGGTCGTCATGCTCCACACGCTCGATCTCACGCGCGGGCGGCGCACCGGCGAGCGCACCTACCAGCGCCCCGACCTGTCCGCCGCGCCGCAGATCCTCGAGGCGATGAACGTGCTCGGCGAGACGAGCCCGACGGCGCCCGCCGAGCGCGCGGCCGGGCCGACGCGCATGGAGCTCGTGGGCGCGATGACCGAGCGCCTCGCGTGGATGACCGGCGGCGACGCGAAGGCGCGCCTCGCGCAAATCGTCGCCTCGGCCACCGTGCGCGAGCAGCCGGGCCGCGGACCGCTCGCGGACCCCGACCTCTGGCCGCTCGAGCGCCGGATGAGCGAAGGCAGCGCCGAGGGCGTCCTCGAGGCGCTCGAGCCGCTCGAGAAGCGCCGCGGCCGAACGCCGGCGACGACGTACCTCCGCGCGCGCGCGATGCTCATGGGCGGCCTGGAGTCGCCGGACATCATCGCCGGGCGCGTCTCGACGCTCGCGCTGTCGATGTCGTCGTTCGTGGAGCTGCAGCTGCTCGCCGCGCAGGCGTGGCTGCTCGCCGGCGACGGCAAGCGCGCCGCGGCGTACGCCAGGGACCTGACGACGTCGACCGCGATCGACCCCGAGCTGCGCGCGCGCGCCGAGGGCATCTTCGCGGCCGCGATGTCGCAACCGCCGCCTCCGTCGGGGACGTCGCGGGCCGCAGCGCACGACGGCTTCATGGCGTCGCTCGCCGAGGACACGGCGCCGGAGGCGAAGGTCGCCGCGCCGGCCCCCTCGACCGTCCGGACTTCCCTGTCGGAGCCGCCGGGCGTGCCGTCGCAACCGGCGCGCACGGTCTCGCACTCGCAGCGACCGAGCGTGCCGTACTCGACCATCACCGGCGAGAGGCCGTCGCGCAGCATGAGCCGCGCGAACAAGGCGAGCGGGCCGCCCGACGAGGTGCCGGCCGAGATGCCGCCGCGCGGGGCCATCCCCGCGCCGCGTTTGCCGAGGATCCCAGAGCCGGCGCCCACTCCCGCGCGCCGCCCGACCGAGCCGCCCGCGCGCCGGCCGGACTCGTCGCCGCCGCGGTCCGATCGCCCCGCGATGAGCGACGCGGCCGCCGGTGGAAGCGCCGGCGCGACGCGCTACATGAAGGGCGCGTCGCAGCCGCCGTTTCGGAGCGACGACGGCGCGGAGGCGCGACAGGACAAGGAGCGGCGCCTCGAGCCGCTCCACTCGGAGAGCGCCGAGTTTCTGAGCCTGCCGCGCATGGCGACGGGCGAGCCGCCGGACCCGAGCGTCGTGCCGCGCAACCCTACCGAGGCGCGCATCCTCTTCACGTACCTCGCGCGCGAGCTCGGCGAGGAGTACCGCACCAAGCGCGGCGTCGAGCTCCGCACCGACATCGCCGCGATCGAGGCGATGCAGTCTCGCCTCTACGAGGCCTACCACGGCAGCAAGGTGCACTCGCTCGAGGACTGGCTCGACGTGCGGCGCCACGGCGCGCTCTTGAGCGAGATCCTCGTGCGCACGCTCGGCGCGGAGTGGACGGACGTGAACCCGCGCGAGCTCGGCTACTGGTCGATGACGTTCCCGTCGGGGACGCGCGTGTGGCCGTTCGCGCGCGTGCTGCGCTACGTGGCGATGGGCCCGAAGGAGCGCGATTTGGTGAGCTACTACCTGGAGCTGAAGTGGCGCTCGCGCTGAGCGATCGCGGCCGAGCCCGATGAGCAACCCGAACTACATCACCGCGGAAGGGGCGAAGCGGCTGCAGGACGAGCTCGGCCACCTGCGCAGCAAAGAGCGCCCGAAGGTCGTGCAAGAGGTCTCCGACGCCGCCGCGCAGGGCGATCGGAGCGAGAACGCCGAGTACATCTACGGCAAGAAGCGCCTGCGCGAGATCGATCGGCGCATGCACTATCTCACCCGGCGGCTCGAATCTGCCGTCGTCGTCACCCCCGAGGCGCGCCCCGACGGGCGCATCTTCTTCGGCGCGACGGTCGACGTGGAGGACGAGGAGGGCAGCGCCACGACCTACCGCATCGTCGGCGAGGACGAGACCGATCCGAAGACCGGCCGCATCTCCTGGCGCTCGCCGATCGGCCGCGCGCTCCTCAACAAGAAGGAGGGCGACTCGGTCACGTTCCGCAAGCCGGTGCCGACCGTGGCGGGCATGACGGTGCGCTCGAGCGAGACGATCGAGATGCAGCTCGAGATCGTCGCCGTGCGCTACGGCTGAAGGATCAGCTTGCCCGTCACGAGCGCACCCTGCTGGTCGTGCAGGTACCAGTTGTAGGTCGTTTGCGCGGTGAGCGTGCGGACTTGGTCGGAGGCGCCTTGTCCGAGCGCGTTGTTCGTGTCGCCGTGCGCGAAGCCGTTCTTGCCGTCGGCGTGGATGATGTGGCCGGTGGAGTCTTTGTTCACGATGGTGAGCTTCAGCGGGGCGGCGCCGTGGACGACGACGCCCGAGGCCGGGCCGAACGCGGTGTTGTACGGCGCGGCCGACGTGCCCTTGTTCGTCTCGGCGTCGGCCGGGATGTAGAGCGTGAGGTGGTTGGCCGCCGAGAGCGTCACGTTCGAGGTGGTGGCGATGGCGCCGGACGTCGCCGTGATGTGGACCGGCGTGTCGCCGATCGTGGTCGAGTTGAGCGTGAGGTTCGCCGACGCGGCGGCGCTGCCCGTGATGGTCACGGTCGTCTTGTCGAGCTTCGCCGCGAGGCCGGGCGCGGTGCCCACAGCGAGGGTGACGGTGCCGGTGAAGCCATTGGCGGGGATGACCGTGACGACCGTGGTTTGGTCGGTCATGAGATCGCCCTTCAACGCCGCCGAGCCGAGCTGCACGGTGAACGACGGCGCCGCCGCGCCGCTGGAGCCGCCGCTGGCGCCGCTGGAACCGCTGGAACTTGTAGAGCCGCTCGCCCCCCCGCTGGCGCCACCGGACGACGAGCCGCCGCCGGACGTGGAGCCGCCGCTCGAAGAGCCGCTCGCCCCGCCGGTGGCCGCGCCGGGGGACCCCGTGTAGCCGCCGTTCGAGTGCCACGTCTGCGAGGTGCTGCCGCTCGCGTCGCCGCACGCGACGGCCAAGGAGGAGGCGGCGGCGAGGAGCGCGCCCATGCCGAGACGACCGAACTTTCCAGCGAGCTTGGACCGCATGACCTCCGCTACTGCAAGTGAGGCGCCAAACCCGCGCGTGCCGGGCCCCGTCTCTTTCTTCCTCGCCAGGCGAGCGCTCCTGAAACTTCTCGCGAGAAAAGCCGCACTGTACGCGTCTCCGAGGGGTTGGATCGCGCGCCGCCCACCGCCGCCGCCGCGCC
>JAYVXL010000606.1:0-4443 GCA_043785185.1 Myxococcales bacterium | reverse complement strand
CCTGCGCCGGGATCGCGAGCCGGAACGTGACGGTCGCCGGCGTCGGCGCGGCGATCGCGTCGCGTTGATCGAAGCTCCCCTCGTTCATGTTCCAGACGCGCGCGTCCGGCTCCCATTGCCCCTTCGAGCCGGGCATCGACCACTGCGTCTCGGTCGCGCTCGTCCGCAGCGCGATGGTCGTCGTGGACTTCGCGGCGTCGCCGATCACGGGCGTCCACACGATCGGCATTTTGCGCCAGTGCGACTGCAGCGGCCCGCGCAGGCCCGGGTTGCCGGACTCGACCCGCGCCTCGCCCATGCGCTCGACGAGGCGCGCGCTCACCTGGTACCCGCCTTCGCCCTTGCCGCCCTTCGCCCGCGCGGCGCCTTCGGTCTCCGGGCGCGCGGCCATGGGCGGCGCGGGGCGCGGATCGCCGCCGCCGCCCGCGCGGTACGCGAGCCAGCTCGCGGCGACGCCGAGGCCCACCGCGAGGGCGCGCGCGACGGGCCCGCTCACGGCGCACCTCCCAAGCGCACGCCGTCAGGCGGCGCGGCGAGCGTCGACAGGTCGCGCGGCACGAGCACGTCCGATGCGACGCGCATCTCCGGATCGCGCGCCATCCACGCGAGCAGCTCGCTCTTCAGCCGCGCGACCTCGGCCGGGTGCCCGTCGGCGACGTCGCGCGTCTCGTCGGGATCGCCTTGCGTGTCGAACAGCATGTACTTCGCACCCATTCGACCCGGCGCGTACACGAGCTTGTACCGCTCGTCGCGCACCATCCGGTGCTTGGCGACGATCGTGAGCGGTCGCACGGCGCGCTGGAGGACGACCTCGTCGCCGTGCGCGGGGTCGACCTCGGTCATGCGCGCGATGCCGGGGTACGGCAGGCGCAGCGCCGCGGGCAGGCCGGGGATGTCCTCGGTGAACCACAGGCCCGTCTCGGCGAACGCGAGCGCGGGCGGCATCGGCGCGCCGCCGAGCGCGGGCGCGAGCGAGCGGCCATCGAGGTCGCCGGGCGCCGCGACTCCGGTGAGCTCGTACAACGTCGGCGCGAGGTCGACGTCGCGCGCGATGCCGGCCTGGCGAACGCCGCCGGGCTGTCGCGGGTCGACGATGACGAGCGGGATGTGCGTGCCCTCGTCGCCGAACAGGTGATCGCCGTGGCCTTGTCCGTGGCCGCCTTCGTAGAGCGTCTCGCCGTGGTCGGCGGCGAGGACGATGATCGTCGGGCCGGGCAGCTCTCGCACCGCGTCGAGGACGCGGCCGCACGCCGCGTCGATGCTGGCGACCGCGCCGTCGTAGAGGCCGCGCACCTGCGCCACGTCGTCGGCGTCGGGCGGCGCCTCGTCACCGAGGCCGACGGGCTTGTGGTACTTGAAGCGCCCGCGGTAGGCCGCGCGGGTGAAGCGGCCGTAGTAGGGCGCCGGCGCCGCGTACGGGAAGTGCGCGGTGGAGAAGAAGACCGTGACGAAGAACGGCGCGCCGCCCGGGCGCTTGAGCGCGCCGATCGCGTCGTCGGCGAGGAGGTTCGGGTCGGCCGCGTCGCTGAGCTCGCGCATCACCGGGAACGCCGCGCGCCCGAGGCGCGAATGCAGGAAGGGCAAGAGCGGCGTCTGCCGCTCGAGCGCGCGCTGGCGCACGAGCTGCCGGAAGTCGAAGCTCGGCACCGCGACGTCCTGGAAGCCGAGCTCGACGCGGCCGAAGATGTCGCCCGCGTAGTCGCTGACGACGGCGGTGCGGTAGCCGGCGGCCGCGAGGCGCGCGGGCAGCGCGTCGAAGTCCTTTGCGCGCTCCTCCCAGCGCGGGAACATCGACCTCACGCCGTGGTGGTGCGGGTAGCGGCCCGTGAGGAGCGAGACCCACGAGGGGAACGTCCGCGGCAGCGATACGTACGCGCGATCGAAGCGCGCGCCCTGCGCGGCGAGCGCGGTGAGGCGCGGCGCGATCGCCGGCGTCAATCGATCGGCGCGGAGCGAGTCGGCGGCGAGGACGAGCACGTTGGGACGCGCGCCCGGCGGCGGCGTCGGCGGCGGCGCGTCCGCGCGGGCGACCTTGACGAGCGAGACCGCGACCGCGTCGGGCGCGACCGGCCCGCGAAAGGTCGCGAGCGCGCCGAGCATGCCGAGCGCGCCGAGCATGCCGAGCGCGGCAAGCCCGAGCCGCGTGAGCGACGCCGCCGCCCCTGCGCGCGCCCCGCCGAGCCGCGCGCGCTCGGGGAAGAGCGCGCGAGAGAGCCGACGCGGCCAGCCGCGCCACCGCGACGGCGGCCCCGCGAGGTAAAGGGCGAGCGCGAGCACGCCGAGCGCGAGCACGCCCGCCCGGCCGAGCACGTCGGTGACGAGCACCTGCGCGGTGCGCCGCAGCCCGCCCTGGGCGTACCAGGCGTCGGCGTAGAGCTGCGGCGCGGCCGCCATGCCGCGCAGGACGAGCCACGCGTGGGCCCCGGCGGTCACGCCGAGGACGCCGCGCGCGCGCGTGAGGAGCGTGCGGCGCGGGGCCCGCGCCATGCGGTCGCGCAGCATCACGACGAGGCCCGCGAGCGCGCCGAGCGCGCCGCCCACGGCGATGGCGAGCGCGCCGATCGCGATCGAGACGCGCTGCACCTCGGCGCCGAAGCGATCGTTCACGAAGGACGTGACGTCGTGCGCCTCGCGCCCGAGCGAGGCGTCGAGCCCGCCGGCGCTGTCGGCCGTCGCCGCCCGCAGCGCGAGCAGGAGCACGTACAGCGCGCCCACGGCGCCCGGGCGCAGCAGGAATCGATAGAGGGGCCCGAGGACTTCGCGCACGCGGCCGGATGCTACCTCAGCTACCTCAGCCGCGCTTGCCGCGGAGGAGCGGCGCGAGGGCCTTCGAGAGCGGCCGCGGCCCCGGATCGCGCGGCGCGAAGCGCGCGGAGAGGTCGGCGATCGCCCGCGAGATGCGCAGCACGACGTCGCGCGGGACTTTGCCGCCTTGGACCCGGTCGCAATAAAAAGTCCGACAGCCGAACGGGCGCGACGCGTACGCGCGGCATCGGCCGTCCTCGCCGAGCACCGGGCAGCGCCGCGAATCGCCCGCGACCGGTAGGCGGCGCTGCGCGGCCGGCAGGGGTGCGCCGCGCAGCGCGTGCTCGAGCTCCGCCAGCTCGACCGCCGTGGGGTACGGCTCGCGGCCGAAGTTCGAGAAGACGCAGCACTCGGTCGTCCCATCGCACGAGAGCCCGGCCAGCTCCGCGTCCACCTCGTCGTAGAGCTTGCGCAGCTCCGCGCGGGCGGGGTGGTCCCGAAAGGAGGGCGAGCGTTGCACGGCGTTGTTCTCCTTGGGCCCGGATTCTCCTAAAATGAATGTCCGCCCATGGCAACCGCCACGAGCAAGCCGCGCCTGCGCCCCGTCGAGACGATCGTGGTGACCGATCCGCGCGAAGGGCGAATCTTGCTCCTCCGCGACACGCAGGGGATCGCCGAGGGGCACGTCTCGATGCCGGTCGCGCTCGGCGCGCTGCTCGCCCGCTTCGACGGCAAGAAGACGTGCCGCGACGTCGCGCGCGACGTGACGCGCGAGCTCGGGCAAGTCGTTCCCGAGGAGCTCGTCGTGCGCCTCGCGACGCAGCTCGAAGACGCGCTCTACTGCGAGGGCCCGAAGTTCGAGGAGGCGCTCGCCGCCGCGCGCCGCGCCTTCGCGGACGCTGCCGTCCGCCCCGCCTCGCACGCCGGCGGCGCGTACCACGGCGAGAGGGACGCGCTCGCCCGGTACCTGGACACCGCGTGCCTCGGCGCCGCGAAGCGCGCCGAGTCGGGGCGCATGGTCGGGCTCGTCGCGCCGCACATCGACCCGTGGCGCGGCGCGCTCGGCTACGGCCACGCGTACGGCGCGCTCGCGAGCACGCTCGGGGACGACGTCGACACGTTCGTCCTCTTCGGCACGTCGCACGCGCCGATGCGCCAGCCGTTCGCGCTCTGCCGCAAGGCGTTCGCGACGCCGCTCGGCACGCTCGCGGTCGACGACGACGCCGTCGGCGCCCTCGAGGCGCGCGCGTCGTTCGACGCGTACGCCGACCAGTTCAACCACAAGCGGGAGCACTCGCTCGAGTTCCAGGTCGTCTTCCTGAAGCACCTGCTAGGAGATCGCAGGGCCCGCATCGTCCCCGTGCTCGCCGGCCTCGGCCGGCACCAGGCGCACCGCACCGATCCGGCGGGCGACGACGCGGTCGTCCGTTTCCTCGATGGCGTGCGCGAGCTCGTCGAATCGCGGCCGGGGCGCGTCGTGCTCGTCGCCGGCGCCGACCTCGCGCACACCGGCCCGCGCTTCGGCGACCCCGCGGGCTACGACGAGGGCGAGCGGCGCGCCCTCGAGCAGAAGGATCGCGCCTCGCTCGGCCACGCGGCGCAGCTCGACAAGGGCGCCTTCTGGAGCGACGTCTCCGCCGATCTCGACACGCGCCGCGTCTGCGGCCTCGCCCCCATCTACTCGCTCCTCCACGCGCT
>JAYVXL010000605.1:0-4451 GCA_043785185.1 Myxococcales bacterium | reverse complement strand
GGGCCTCGTGTGCTCGCGCCGGCAACCGGTCGGGTCTCGCACCTTCGGGTGCAGCCAGTCCTGCCGCGACGGCGCAGCGAAGGAGAGCGGGATGCGCGCCTCGCCGCGCTCGCCCGTCGTCGGGTGCTCGAAGGTGACGTGCACCGTCGTCGCGCCGGGCGCGTTGCCCCAGACGACGACCTCCGCGTGCTCGACGTACGCCGTGCACACGCCCGGGTCGGCGCACTGCGCGGCGACGTGGAGCGCCGGCCGAGGCGCGCGCCCCTCCTCCCAGACCTCCGGGATGAAAGACTGGCAGTCGGCGAGCTCGGACGCGCCGAGATCGCGCGGGACGGCGACCGGTCCGCCGTACGGGGTCGGACAGCCGGCGAGCACGACGGTCACCAGGGCGGGCAGGGCGCGCGCGCGGAGCAAGGCGCGCCTCAACCCGCGTCGGGCGCCGCGGAGGTGGGCGGCGCCGGCTCCGCGGGCTCCTCGTACTCGGGCGGCGGTCCCTTCGGCGGCTGCGGAAGCTTGGGCCCGCAGCCTGCAATGAAGCCGAGCGAAGCCGACAGGATGACGACGAGGAGTAAATGAGGAGGAAGCCGCGAAGCCTTGGCACGCACGGGTAGACTTTGTCCCCAACTCCCGGCGCCGCACAAGCCGCACGAGCAAATTCAAGGAAGTCGCCGCGCTTGACACTCTTGGCCGCTTGGCTATGGTGCGCGCCCCCGGTTTAAACCAGGGCCGACCGCGCATCCGCTCGGCCGGAAAATCTCACGCTCCCCTCGCGCAAACCTGCGGTCCGGTGCGGTTCTCCCCGATTCGTCGCGGAGGCCGCTGGCCACGGGAGGGGGAGCGGAAGCCCAACCGAAAGGACGCGCTACCATGACCCAGGAATCCACGACCGCGCAGGGCGTTCGCGCCCTCTCCGGCGATCCGCCGCTCCCGCTGAAGTCGCTCATCGACGCCGGCGTCCACTTCGGCCACCAGACCAAGCGCTGGAACCCGAAGATGCGCCCGTTCATCTACGGCGCCCGCAACGGCATCCACATCATCGACCTCGACCAGACGACGCGCCTGTTCGCGCGCGCGTACCACTTCGTCACCGAGATGGTCGCCCACGGCGGCCACCTCCTCATGATCGGCACCAAGCGCCAGGCGCAGGAGATCGTGAAGGAGGAGGCGTCGCGCTCGGGCAGCTACTACGTCGTCAACCGCTGGCTCGGCGGCACGCTCACGAACTTCCGCACCATCAAGCAGGGCCTCGAGCGCATGAAGCAGCTCGAGCGCATGAAGGACGACGGCACGTACCTGCAGCTCCCGAAGAAGGAGGTCTCGCGCCTCGAGAAGGAGCGCGAGCGCTTCGAGAAGTACGTCGGCGGCCTCAAGAACATGGCGGCGCTCCCGAGCGCCGTGTTCGTCATCGACCCGGCCATGGAGACGATCGCCGTCATGGAGGCGAAGAAGCTCTCCATCCCCATCATCGCCATCACCGACACCAACTGCGATCCGGACCTCGTCGACTACGTCATCCCCGGCAACGACGACGCCATCCGCTCGATCCGGCTCATCACCCAGCGTCTCTCCGACGCGGTCGTCGAGGGCGCGCAGCGCCGCAAAGAGACGGCCGGTCGTGACGGTCGCGATGACCGCGACGGCGGCGGCGGCGGCGGCGGCGGTCGTGGGCCGCAGGCCGACGTTTACCGCGGTCGTCGCGACAACCGCGGCGGCGGCGGCGACTCCGGCCCGCCCCGCGGCGGCGCCCCGAACTGAGAAGGAGCGAGAACATCAATGGCTGAAATCACCGCATCCTTGGTCAAGGAGCTCCGCGAGCGCACGCAAGCGGGCATGGCCGACTGCAAGAACGCGCTCGTCGAGACGGGCGGAGACATCGACAAGGCCGTCGAGGTCATCCTCAAGAAGGGCATCGTCAAGGCGGCGGCGCGCGCAGGGCGCGTCGCGTCCGAGGGCGAAGTCCGCACGTGGGTCAGCGCCGACAAGAAGCGCGGCGTCATCGTCGAGGTCAACTGCCAGACGGACTTCGTCGCGCGCGGCGACACGTTCAAAGAGTTCGTCGGCAAGGTGACCGAGGTCGCGAGCAAGCTCGCGAAGGGCGCCGATCTGAACGCGCAGAAGTTCCCGGGCTCGGACAAGACGATCGACATCGTGCGCCAGGAGCTCGTCGCGAAGACGGGTGAGAACACCGTCGTCCGCCGCTGGGACGCCGTCGAGGTGAAGGACGGCTTCGTCCACGCCTACGTCCACATGGGCGGCAAGAACGCGGCGATCGTCGGCATCGGCGGTCCTGCGAGCAACGCGGACGTCGTCGGCTTCGCCGACGCGGTCGCGATGCAAATCGTGTCGATGAAGGCCCGCGTCGTCCACAAGGGCGAGGTCACGCAGGCGCAAGTCGACAAGCAGAAGGAGATCTTCGCGGCGCAGCTCAAAGAAGAGGGCAAGCCCGAGGCCGCCTGGCCCAAGATCATGGAGGGCAAGATCGGCAAGTGGTTCACCGAGATCACGCTGCTCGGCCAGGACAACGTCGTCGACCCGACGGCCGGCACCATCGAGAAGACCCGCGCGGATCTCTCGAAGAAGGTCGGCTCCGACGTGAAGATCGAGAGCTTCGTCCGCTTCGAGCTCGGCGAGGGCATCGAGAAGGCCCCGACGGGCGATCTGGCGGCGGAAGTCGCCAAGATGACGCAGTCGTCCTGAGCGCGCGTCTCTCCTAACGCGAAACACGAAGCACTCGAAGCAAAGGGATCTTGTCGTGCGGCTCTGCGCGGTCAGCGTCGATCTGGACGAGATCCCTTCTTACTTTCAGATCCACGGTCTACCCGCGCCCGGCCACCCGGCGCGCACGGCGGTGTACGACGTCGCGGTGCCGAGGCTGCGCGCGCTCGCGACATGCGCCGGCATCCCCCTTACGCTCTTCGCGATCGGCAAAGATCTCGAGTGGCCCGACGCGCGCGACAAGCTGCGCGCCGCGCGCGTCGCCGGGCACGAGATCGGCAATCACTCCCTCGACCATCGCTACGATCTCACGCGCCTGTCCTACGACGAGATCGTGCGGCAGATCGACGGGGGCGCGCAAGCCATCGCGGACGCGACGGGCGAGCGGCCCGTCGGGTTTCGCGCGCCGGGCTACACGATCACCGATCAGGTCTTCGCGGCGCTCGGCGACGTGGGCGCGCGGTACGACTCGTCGGTCTTCCCATGCCCGCCGTACTACGCGCTCAAGGCCGCGGCGATCGCCGGCATCCGGCTGCGCGGGCGGCGGAGCCAGTCGATCGTGGACGATCCGCGCGTGCTCACCGCGCCGGTCCGCCCTTACCGCGTCGGCCGCCCCTACTGGACGCGCGGCGCCGGGCTCGTGGAGCTGCCCATCCAGGTGACGCGCGGCGCGCGCCTGCCGTTCATCGGGACGGCGATCACGATGGCCGGCGCATGGAAGGCGCGTCTGCTCGCGAAGATGTGCATCGGCGAGCCGCTGGTGAACCTGGAGCTGCACGGCATCGACGTGCTCGATGGCAAGGACGGCCTAGAGGCGCTGCTCCCGCACCAGCCCGACGTGAAGGTGCCCGTCGCGGAGAAGCTCGCGGCGCTGCACGCGGTCGTGGAGACGCTCAAGGCCGCTGGCTACGCGTTCGTGACGCTGCGCGAGGCGGCGGAGCGCTTCGCGTGAGCGTCACAGCCCTCTGACGGTAACCCGCTGACGGTCACGCGCTCTCGAGCCGCCGCCGGATCGTCTCGTCGAGCTGGCTCTGCACCATCCGCAGGATGCTGTCGCACTCGCCGCGCGAGACGCGCGCCTCGTGCATGAACGTCTTGCGCGTCCCGTCGAGCAGCGTCTCTTTGGCCTTGGCGAGCCAGCGCGCCGCGGTCGCGCGGTGAATCTGGTTGAGCGCCGCCAAGTCGTCGATCGAGAGGCCGTCGACGACGTGCTGACGCAGGAACGTCTTGTCGCGATCGCCGAGCGCGTCGAGCGCGCTCTGGAAGGCGCCGCGAAATTTGTCGCGGTAGACCTCCTTGATGTACGCGAGCTCGGGATCGCTGCTGCGCGTGCCGTGCTCGAACAGCGCGTCGTCGGAGGTGACGGTCTCGCGCTTCTCCTTGCGAATCACCTTGAGCGCCGCGCGCACCGCGGTGACGCGGAGCCACGCGCGCAGCTCGCCCTGGCCGTTGTACTGGGCGATGCGCGGCGGCTTGCCGTCTTCGCCGACGAAGAGCAGGTGACGGACCGTCTGCTTCACGTCGTCGATGCGCGGGGCGGGGAGGCTCATCTTGCGGAGCGCGCCGTCGATGTCGCCGAAGTAGCGCGCCTCGATGCCGGCGAGCGCGCGCGGGTCTTTGTGGACGGCCGCGCACGCCGCGTAGAGATCGCCGAGGTGCAGCTGCTCGAGGTCCGCGGGGCCGCGCGTGCGAAGGGCGAGGTAGGGGAGGTACGCCTCGGGGGCGAGCGCGAGCTC
>JAYVXL010000604.1:0-4458 GCA_043785185.1 Myxococcales bacterium | reverse complement strand
TTTTCGGGCTCCGAGGCTCATTCATCGTCAAGGAGGAGTCGGCGCCGGACGCCGAAGCGAGCGCCCGCTCGTTCGAGGTCGGCTACCGCTGGGACGCGGCGGCCCGGGACTACGTCCGCTTCGGCCGCCTGCGCCCCCGCGAGGCGCTCGATGCAGGGGCGCCATGAGCGATGCGCCCGCGGGCTCCTCGCCGCTTCGACTCAGGCGTGCGCCAGCATCTCGAGGCGCGCCTTACGCGCCGGGCCGTAAGGGGCCAGCACGCGCATGAGGCCCATCGCGACGTGCTCGAGCTCGGCGCTGGAGCCGGCCTGCGCGTCGGGAGGCACCTCGACGGCGAAGCCGCGCTGCATCGCGTCGGTCGCCGTCGCGAGCACGCCGAGCTCCGTGAGGCAGCCGGTGAGCACGAGCGTCTCGACCTTCAGCTCGTCGAGGACGGCCTGCAGCTCGGAGCCGACGAACGCGCTGTAGGTCGACTTCTTCACGACGCGATCGGCCGCCGTCGGACCGAGCTCCGGCCAGATGTCGGGGCCATCTGTGCCGCGGACGTTGTGCGCGCCCCACACCTCGAGGTCGGGATCGCTCGCCTCGTGCTCGTCCACGACGAAGACGACCGGCACGCCTCGCTTGCGCGCGTCGCCGATTCGCTTGGCCAGCGCGGGCACGATGTCCCGCGCCCGCGGCACCTCCGAGGGGCGGCCCATCGTGAGGTGATCCTTGAGCATGTCGACGACGACGAGCGCGGTGCGCGGCTCGGACTTGGTCGTCAGCGTCGCCATCAGACGGGCGCGGAGGGCGGCGCTCGGGGCGATGGGGTCGGCGCCGAGCGCCATCGCGCCGAGCGCGTCGTGGATGGGGCCGAGCGCCGCGCGGGCGGGCTCCGGCAGCGACGCAATCGCCAGATCCGAAAGGCGCTCGTGGCGACCCGCGAGGACGAACGCGGCCAGGTCGGCGATCGCCTCCTCCGGAAGAAGAGCTGCGAGGCCACCGGCGACATCACCGGCGCGCCCGCCGACAGGCTCGCGCTCGTCGCTCATGGCGCACCTCGTTGATTTTGCAGCCGAACGAACATGGTACGAGCCTGACTTCGGGGGACCGCCGACCTAGAGGGGATAGCACGGACGCCGTCCGTCGGGGACCCCGAACCCGCCTCGGCGGTCGGGGTGCCACCTCTACTACGCACGGGTACGGGCCTCGGATCGGCCCTACTCGCTTCGCCGGAACTTCCTCCCCTGCGGAGGCGCATACGGGCGTGAAAAGCTTGGGTTTCGCGGATACCCTCGCCGGATGGCCGAGGCCCCCGCGCCCATCTTCGCGTTCAACCACTCGAAAGCCGCGATCGTCGAGGAGGTCGTCCAGCGGGTCGCCTCAGGCATTCGGGACCCGCTCTTGTCGCTCAACGACGCGGCGTACCTCGAGCTGAAGCGCCTGGCCCACTCGCACGGCGGCGAGGCGCTCGAGTGGCGATCGCTCGCGCGCGAGCTCGGTCGCATGAACGACGGCGAGCTGCGCGCCAAGCTCGAAGAGCTCGCCCGAAAGTACGCGTGGGACGTCGCGGGCAATTTCGACCCGCGCGTGTACAAGCTCGTGACCCGCCTCGGCGCGCCGGTGCTCGGCGGACTGATGGCGCCGCGCGCGACGCTCAGGGGCCTTCCGCACGCGCTCGACATGACCGCGCTCGACGGCCGCGTCCTCGTGCAGGGGCCGCGCGAGACGATTCGCCGCCTCGCCGAGCGCGGCACGATCGTCTTCACGCCGACGCACCTGTCGAACCTCGACTCCGTCGTCTTCGGCTTCGCGCTCGAGCGCGCGGGCCTTCCGCCCGCCACCTACGGCGCCGGCAAGAACCTGTTCAGCAACCCGGTGCTCTCGTTCTTCATGCACAACCTCGGCGCGTACCGCGTCGACCGCCGCCTCCGCCACGCGCTCTACAAAGACGTGCTCAAGACCTACTCGTGCGTCCTCATCGAGCGCGGCTACCACTCGCTCTTCTTCCCCGGTGGCACGCGCTCGCGCTCGGGCGGGGTCGAGCGCAAGTTGAAGCTCGGGCTCGCCGGCACCGGCATCGAGGCGTTCTCCCGCTCGGCGGTGAAGGGCAAGCCGCAGAAGGTGTTCTTCGTCCCCGCGACGATCAACTACCTCCTCACGCTCGAGGCCGAGACGCTCATCGACGACTACCTCGCTGAAGAGGGCAAGCACCGCTACATCATCGAGGACGACGAGTCGACGCGCGTGAGCCGCATCGCGTCGTTCATGCAGAAGCTCCTCGGGCTCGACGCCGCGTGCGTCATTCGCTTCGGCCAGCCGCTCGACTGCTTCGGCAACGCCGTGGACGACGAGGGCACGAGCCACGACGCGCGCGGCCGTCCCATCGACATGACGAGCTTCGTCATGGGCCGCGACGACAAGCCGTGCCGCGACGGCGCGCGCGACGCGCAGTACACACGCGAGCTCGGCGACGCGATATGCGAGCACTACAAGAAGGACACCGTGCTCATGGCGACGCACATCGTCGCGACGGTGGCGTTCGACAAGATCACCAAGAGCGCGGGCGACGCGCCGGGCAAGACGGACATCTTCGCGATGCTGCGGCAGAAGGACGACGTCGTCGTCTCGCGCGCCCAGCTCGCCGAGGACATCGACGCGCTCGTGGTGAAGCTCCGCGCGCTCGAGGACAAAGGCGGGGTCGTGCTCGCCGCAGGCGTCAAGGGGTCGAGCGGCGAGGTGATCCTCGCGGACGCGCTTCGCGCGTTCGCGGGCTACCACACGAGCGAGGTCATCGTGCCGCGCGGGCCGGACCTCGTCCTCGCCGACACGCGGCTCCTCTTCTATTACCAAAATCGCCTCGCCGCTCACGGGCTGAGCCGCGACCTCATCGCGCCGAAGCGGACCCCCCGCGCCGCGGCCTGAGCGCCGGCTCTGGCAGCCGCGTCCGGAAAGCGCCCCGCGGCACGCCGAAATTCCCGGAGACTTTTCGGCGAGTGACCGGGGTGGGACAACCTGCTAGAGTGCCGCCCCCAACCGCCAAGGCCGTGTTTCACTCATGAGCACCGAGAATTCCGAGTCCACGAACACCCCCGCGTCGCCCGAAGGCGCGCCTACCCCGCACGTTGACGCGCCGCCCGCTCATCCGGGGGTCCCGCTCGCCAGCGAGCTCATGGCCGCCCACGCGCCGCCCGCGGGCGCAGATCAGGCGGGTGAGGCAGGTGAGGCCGCCGACGCCGGTGAGGCCGGCGCCGGTGAGGCCGACGAGGGCGGCGACGACGCACACGAAGGTGGCGAAGGCGCGCCGGCGGTCGAGGGCGCAGCCGCGGGCGCAGCTCCTGGCACAGGTGGCGCGGGCGCGCCCGGCACGGGCAAGCGCAAGCGCCGTCGTCGTCGCAAGAAGAAGCCGGGCGCGCCGGGCGAGGCCGGCGCGACGGGCGAGGCCGGCGCCGCGACGGGCGAGGCCGGCGAGGCTGGCGAGCGCGCTCCGGGAGAAAACGGCGCGCACGCCGCCGCGGCTGCTGAGGGCAGCGGCGAGCACGAAGGCCAGAACAAGGGCCGCGGTCCGCACCGCGGCGGCGACAAGCGTCCGCCGCGCCCGCCGCGCGAGTCGCGCGAGCGTCCCGCGTTCGGCGTCGGCGACGTCGTCTTCGGCAAGATCATCGAGATCCAGGACGAGGCGCTCATCGTCGATCTCTCCGGCAAAGCCAAGGCGATCTTCGACCGCCAGGAGCTGACCATCCCCGACGAGCCGGCGAACACGCCGGCCGCGGTCGCCGACGAGGACGCGCCCGGCGCGCCCGTCATCCCGGCCGCGCTGCGCGACAAGGCCGAGGTCGCCCCGCACGCGCACGCGCACGAGGATCCGACGACCACCGTCGATCAGGCCGTCGTGCCGGAGGCGGCGGACGCGAGCGCGGCCACCGAGCCGGTCGCCCCGGAGGCGGCGGACGCGAGCGCTGCCGCCGACGCGGCGGACGACGATGAGAAGGAGCCGCCGCTCCCCGAAGAGCCGGCCTACTTGCCGCCGGTCGTCATGGAAGTCGGCGCCAGCTTCGTCGGCGTCGTGCACAACGACGGCGCGCGCGGCGGCCTCGTCGTCATCACGCGCCACCCGCGCCGGGCGTCACGCGCGAAGCCGAAGGTCTTCGAGGCGTTCAAGGGCGCCGAGAAGGGCGAGACGGTGATGGGCCTCGTCACCGGCGTCATCAAGGGCGGAGTCGAGGTCGACATCGACGGCGTTCGCGCCTTCGCCCCGGGCTCGCACATGGATCTCCGCCTCGGCGCGGATCTCGGTCATCTCATTGGAAAACGGCTGCCGTTTCAGGTCACCCAGTACGGCAAGCGCGGCCGGGACGTCGTTCTGTCGCGTCGTTCGATGCTGGCCTCCGAGGCGAAAGCAGCGCGCGAGCACGCACTGGCAAGTCTCACCCCGGAGACCACGGTCGACGGCGTCGTGAAGAGCGTCGTCTCCTT
>JAYVXL010000603.1:0-4459 GCA_043785185.1 Myxococcales bacterium | reverse complement strand
TCTCCTCGAGGCGCAGGTCGGCGAACGCGACGCCGAAGCCGTCCATCGTCCCCGCCCCGGTCGGCGCCACCCACGCCTCCGCGACGAGGTTTGCGCCGAGCTGCGGCTCGGCGCCCTTCAGCGCGGCCGGCTGCCCGGTCTTGCGTCCGGTGACCGCCGTGGCGAACGCGTCGACGCGGGCGCGCGGCACCAGGGCGGCGTGCGTGTCGTCGAGCGCCAGCTCCGTCCAGCTCTCCATGCTGAGGACCGCGTTGTCCTTGGCGGCGAGGCCCGAGACGCGGCGCGTGCCCGGCCCTTTGGCGAGGTGCTTTGTGCCTTTGGGCACGAAGAGGACGCCGCTCTTGGTCGCGTCGGGCCCGGTGCCCTCGGCGCGCACGAGCACGAGGCCGTCCGCGAGACCGTCGCCCGCCACGCTGCGCATGGCGGCGGGCAGCGTGTGGACGCCGGTGACGAGGGCGAAGAGCTCGGCCGGGAGGACGTCGCGCAGCGGCCAGAGGAGCTTGTCCATCGGCGCCGTCGTCGGCTTCGCGCAGACCATGACGGCGTTGGCGTCGTTCGGCATCCACGCCATGAGCGCGGCCAGGCTTGCCTTGTCGGCGACGTCTCGCCGCGGGTCGGCGGCCTTCTCGGAGGGCCTCGCCAGCTCCGGCATCGTCACGCGAAAGTCCGGGGCCTCGATGTGCCCGGCGGTGGTCGTCGTCCGGGGCGGCGCCGCGGGCCGACAGGCCCCGGCCGCGAGGACGAGCGACGAGAGACCGGCGAACGTGGCAGCGCGCTTCAGGAAACTCATGAGAATGGGACCCCCCGACCGAAGGTGACGAAACCGCGTCGTCCCCTGATACGCCGCGCGCACTGTTCGCTTCCCTGGGAGCGCTGGAAAATTCTAGGGCGCGCGCGGTAAGGCCAGCGCGTCGAGGGGCCCGCCCAGGTCCTCCGGCATCGGAGCCGTCACGGCCACGCGCGCGCCGCCGCCGCCATCCGCCGCCGCGACCGGGTGCTCGAACGCCACGGACGACGCGTGGAGCGCCAAGCGGTTCAGGCCGTAGGTCGCCCGATAGTGGCGGTTGATCGCCCCCGAGCCGTGCTTCACGTCGCCGACGAGCGGGTGGTCGATGTGCCGAAGGTGCCGGCGAATTTGGTGCAGGCGCCCCGTCTCCGGCATGGCAAGGACGAGCGAGCAGCGGTCGACGGCGGACCGCGCGACGCAGCGAAAGCGCGTCACCGCGGGGACGCGGGGGCCGTCCTCGCGCTTTTGAATCGGGTAATCGATGACCCCCTCGTCGGGCGGCGTCCCGCGCACGAGGGCGAGGTAGCGCTTCTCCACCCGACCCTCCTCGAACATCCGCGCGAGGGCCGCCGCCGCTTCGCGCGTGCGCGCGAGGACGAGCGCGCCGCTCGTGCCGCGGTCGAGCCGGTGCACCGGGAAGACGTGCGCGCCGCCGAGCGCGTCGCGGACGCGGAACATCGCGACGTCGTCGTCGTCGCCCCAGCCGCGGTGCACGAGCAGGCCCGAGGGCTTGTTCACGATCACGAGGTGAGGGTCGACGTAGAGGATGTCGATGCCCAGGTCGCGGGGCGCGGGCGGCTCCACCATTGACGTGGCCCGGTCCCGCCGCCGGTCAGGCCGTGGGCGGCAGCGCGCTCGTCACGATCTTCGACGGCGCCTCGCTGCTCGTGCACCACAGCTGGTGCGCCGCGCGCGTCGCGCCGACGTAGGCCGCGTGGCGCGCCGGCGCGTTGTCGGGGTAGCTCGTCGCCGTCGTCTCGAGGAGCACGACCTCGTCGAACTCGAGCCCCTTGGTCTGCATGACGTCGGTGACGTCGACGCCCGCCTCCCAGGTGAAGTTCTGTCGGGCGACGCGGCGCACGTTGACGACCTCCGCCCGCACGAGGCCCTCGTAGTACATGTCCGCTTGCGGGCCGAAGCGCGCGATGAGCGCGACGTTGGCGCGCGGCTCCTCGCGCGCGAGCTCACGCAGCGCGTCGGCGAGGAACGCGACGCCCTCCCCTGCCGAAGCGAACGTGAACAGCTCCACCGGCGGACCGTCCCGCGTGGCGATCGGCTCGGCCTCGTGCGCGTACGGCCCGAGGACGCCGCGCGCGAACGTGGTGATCTGCGCGGTCGAGCGGTAGCTGACGCGGAGCGGCTCGACCTTCGTGTGCGGCACGTCGAGCTGACCCAGGAGCTTCTCCCAGTCGAGCTCGCCGCGATCGTCGCCGCCCTGGTACATGCGCTGCGCGGCGTCGCCGGCCAAGGTCACGCTGCGCTCCTTGCCGGTGAGCTCGAGCAGCACACGCAGCTCGATCGGGCTCGCGTCCTGGACCTCGTCCAAGAACATGTGCGCGACGCGGAGCGGCTTGCCCTCGTCGTCGACGAGCGGGCCGCGGACGCACTGCCAGACGCGAAGGAGGAGCGCGTGGTCTTCGGCGTCGAGCGTCGGCGTGTCGCCGTCGCGCTCGCCCTCGCTCCGGATGCGCGCGCGCGTGACGCACCACGCGTGCACCTGATCGAGCTGCCCCGGGCCGAGGTCGGGCACGCCGTCGAACGTCTCGGCGAGCCGCTCGCGGTTCGTCGTGAGCTCGTCCCACACCTGCACGAGCGCGCGCGTCTCTTGGCGCAGCTCGTGGCCGAGGCGCTCGAGCGCGCCGCGCGTCACCTCGGGGAGGCCCTGCGCGAGCGCCGCGCCCTCGATGACGCGTTTGCCCGCGAGCCACATCGCCAGGGCGGTGACGCGCGCGTCGGGCGCCATTCCCGCCGTGCCCTTCCAGGCGGCGACGACGCGGTCCCCCTCGGGCCAGCTCGCCATCGCCTGCGGGACGCGCGCGTCGATCGCGCGGTCGACGCGCGCGGCGAGCTTCTCGATGGTCGCGAGCATCGCGGGGTGGCTCTTGGCGCGCGCGACGACCGGCGGCGTGTCGTCGTGGACGCGCAGCGGCAGCTTCGGGAACAGGTCCGGCAGGAGGCGGCTCGCCCAGCGCGCGAACGTCGTCACCGGAACTCCCTCGACGCCGAGCGACGGAAGGACGCGCGCCGTGTAGTGGAGGAGGGCCTCGTTGGGGACGACGACCATCATGCGGTCCGGCCGAAAGCGCTGCGGATCGGCGAACGCCAAGTACGCCACGCGGTGGAGGCCCACGGTCGTCTTGCCGCTGCCGGCGCTGCCCTGGATGACGATGAGGCCCGCGCTCGGCGCGGTGATGATCTGGTACTGCGCCTCGTCGAGCATCGACGCGATGGCCGGGAGGAGCTTGTCCTCGCGCATGCGGCCGTCGGCGTCGATGCCGAGGCGGCCCTTGCCGAGCTCGGTCTGAAGCTTCGCCGAGACGGCGGCGACGCGCGACCACTTGCCGCCCTCGCCCTTACGGAACGTCCCCTCCGGGCACGCGACGCGGCGCAGCTCGCCGCCCGCGATCGCGACGGTGCGGCGCGCGAGCACCTCGCCCTCGACCATGCGGCTCCCGAGCTCTTCCTCGTAGTCGTCCCCCTGCTGGTACCGGTAGAAGATCTTGCTCACCGGCGCGTGCCGCCAGTCGACGATGCGCACGCCGGTGCCCTCGATCCACGACTTCTGGCCGATGAGCACGTCGCGCCGGCGGCCGTTCTCGACGAGGCGAAGGTGCGCGAAGTACGGGCTGCCGCGATCGACGGCGCCGAGCTGCCCGCGCCCGCGCTGCGCCCGGAGCGCGCCCAGGTGGTGCATCTGCTCGAAGAGCGCCGGCAGGTCCTCGGGCTTGGCGGTCGAGACCTCCTCGCGCAGCTCCAGCATCAGCCCGTCGTCGATCGCGCGGCCGGCGGCGGCGGTGCGATCGGCCGCGCCCGCGGCGTCGAGCGTCGCGAGCACGGTCTCGAGCAGCCGCAGCTCCTCGCGCACGACGCGCGCGCCGGCCTCGTCGTCCTCGAGGCCAAGGACGGGCGTTGCGGACGTGTCGTGGGGGGCGGAGGACGGCGAAATCACGGAGCTCGGTGTCATGCGTCCGCCGCGAGGCGCGCGCAAGAGGGCAACGCTCTTACCTCCAATCGCGGAACTTCGCAGCACCAATCACGGACCGCTCACCGCTCACCGCTCGCGGCTCACAAGATGAATTGGTCGCCGAGGTTCAGGACCGTCAGGTTCGCGCCCTTGATCCGCCCCAGCTCGCGCTCCACCTTTGCCTGGAAAACAGGTTTGATGTGGTAGAGCAGCGTGGGGAGATCCTTCGGATTTTTGTACTTGAGAAGCTCGGGCGCCAACGTCCGCGGCGTATGGTGGCCGGAGAGCGTCGCGACCTTCTGCTCCTCGTCGGGGAAGCTCACTTCCATGAGGAGTGCGCGGAGGCGCGGCGTCTCGTTCAGCACCTCCCAGAGGCGCGTCGTGGGACCGGTGTCGCCGCTGTAGCCGAGCGCGCCGTCCTTGCCGCTCACGACGAACCCGCAGGTTTCGATCGTGTGGCTGACGAGGATCGCGCGGACGGTGTAGCC
>JAYVXL010000602.1:0-4461 GCA_043785185.1 Myxococcales bacterium | reverse complement strand
GGGCGGCCTCGAGGGTCTGCTCGGCCTTCCGCGCGTCGCGGGCCACGTCGTCATAGATCGCCGCGAGGCGCACCGCGCGCGCGCGCTTCTCGCCCGGATCGGTCGTCATCGAGGCGAGCTGCTGCTGCATCTCGATGGCCTTCGGCGCGTCGTTCTGGCGCGCGTAGACGTCGACGAGGCGCTCCATCGACGCCACGTCGCCGGGGGCGCGCTTCAGCACCTCCTTGAACGCGACCTCGGCGCGCGAGAGGTTCACCGCGTGGACGGCGTAGAGCTCGCCGAGCTTGCGGTAGACCTCGCGCTGCTCCTCGGGCGCCGGCACCGACCGGGCCAGGCGCACCCACGCCTGCTCGGCCTCGTCCCACTCTTTGGCGGCGGCCGAGAGATCGGCGTACGCGCCGAGCGCGGCGACGTGGTCGGGCTTCTCGGCGAGCGCGGCCTTGAGCGCGACGCGCGCGCCCGCGGGATCGCCGATGTCCATGAGCGCGCGCCCGCGCTCGACCTCGAGCTCCACCTTCTCCTCCGGGGAGGTGACGATGGCGATGCGCTTCGCCAGCAGCGCCGCGAGCTCCTCGCGCGCGCCGCGCTTGGAGTAGAGCGCCGAGAGGCGCGCGAACACGTCGTCGTACGCGACGTCGATCGCCGCGGCCTGCTCGAGGCACGCGACGCCGCGGTCGGCGTCGCTCAGCTCGTCCAGCCACATGTGCGCGGCGTCGTGCCACGCGAGAAGCTGATGCCGCGCGACGGCGCTCGTGCGCGCGAGCGACTCGCCAGCCTCGGCGGCGCCGCGCAGATCCTTCGAGCGCTGGCGGGAGAGCGCGAGCATGCCCCACGCGACGACGTCGCCCGGGTCCTCCTTCACAGCGCGCTCGAGGAGTCCGCGCGCGAGGTCGGGGTTGTCCTGCCGCGCCGCCGCGTCGCCCGCGCGCACGTGCAGGGCCGCGAGCTCGGCGGGGCGGCCGGTCTTCGGCACGAGCGCGAGCGTCGTCATGAGGATCCGCTCCGAGTCGTGCGCGGCGCGCGCGTGCGCGTTGACGAGGCGGAGCGCCCAGAGCGGCGGCTCGGTCTGCGCGGCGGCGAGCTCCGCCATGTCGCGCGTCGATTCCCACGCGTCGTCGGCGCCCCCGCGGAGGCGCAGGCGGACCGCCAGCTCGGCGTGCGCGGCGCACTCGCCGCCGCCGCTCCCCGCCAGCGCGCGCGCGATCTGCGACGCGATCGGCTCGAGCTCCTGGTCGCGCCCGCCCTCGACGTAGGCGTGCTCGACGTACCGAAGGCTCGGCATGTGCAGCGGATCGCCCTCGAGGATCGCGCGGTGCCAGAGCACGGCGCTCGCCGGGTCGCCGCGGCCGACCGCGTCGAGATCGGCGAGGCGCTCGTACGCCTCGCGGCGCTCGCGCGCGTCCTCGGTCTCCCTCGCGCGCGTGAGCAGCTCGTCGGCGAGGCGCGCCGCCGAGCCGGCCTCGACCTCGGCGCGCTCGAGCGCCAGCCGCCCGAGCCCCGTGTCGCCGGCCTCCGCCGCGGACTGGGCGGCGCGCAAGAACGCGTCCTTGTCGCCGGCGCGCTCGAACTCGTACGCCGCCTCGGTGAAGAGGAGCGCCTGCGCAGGGCCCACCGACGCTTGGGCGCGCCCTTCGCGCCAGCTCCCGCGGTCGGTGAGCGGCTCGACGGAGAGGCGCTCGTAGAGTTCGCGGAGCGCGACGTCCTCGGGGCGCGCGTCGTGCGCTGCGGCGAGCCGCTCGCTCGCGATCTCGGGCTCGGAGTCGGCCACGAGGAGCGCCTCGCGCACGGCGTCGAGCGCGCTCTCGAGCGGGTCGGTCGACTGCGCGCGCCGCTCGCGGATCCAGCGGAGCACCTCGTCGAGGTTGCCGGTCCGCCGCGCGGCGCGTTCGGCGAGGAACGCCGCGAACGGCAGCTGCGGCGCCGCCTTGTGGACGGCATCGAGGCGCGTGAGGACGGGGGGCTCGTCCGCTCCGCTGGCGCGCGCGATCGCTTCTAGGCGGAGCAGCGCCCCGCGCACCGGATCGGTCGTCGCGCTCGCGAGCTCGTCCAGGAGCAGCTCGCCGTCGGCGTTCGGATCGAGCGCGAGCTCGGCGCGGACGGCCGGCTCGCATGCGTGGTCGGCGGCGCGCGCCGCGCGGTACGCCTCGAGCGCGCGCCCGTCCTGCCCCGCGCGCTCGGCGACGAGGGCCGCCGCGAGCTGCCGGTCGCGCCCCTGCGCGGACGAGCCCGCGTCGTCGCCCCCGGGCCACGTCGCGAGCGAGTTGCTCACCTCGTCGAAGCGCCCCGCGCGCGTCGCGAGCTCGAGCGCCACGGCGCGCGCGCCGTCCTCACCCGCGGCGGCGTGCACCGCGACGTCGAGGTCCTCGTCGCTGGCCTCGGTGCCGAGGAGGCGGCCGAGCGCGACGAGGCGGCGCGAGCTCTCGCGGCCGGCCGCGTGCGCGGCCCGCGCGCGCAGGTCCGCGGCGGAGGAGGGGAGCGCCAGCGCGGCGATGGCCGCCGCGAGCGGGCTCATCGCGCCGCCGTCGTCGAGCGCCCGGAGCTCGGCGTCGCCTTGGGGGAGCGGCAGGCGCATCAGCGCTGCCAGGATCGCGCGCTCGTGCGGCGCGAACGCGTCGCCCTCGCGCATCGCAGCTTCGGCGAGGGAGGCGTCCGCGGTCTCGACGCCGAGGGCCGCGAGCGCGCGCCGCGCCAGCGCGTCGCCCTCGCCGAGCAACCTCTTGAGCCACGTGCCCGCCTGGCCGCGCGTGCCCTCTTGCGTCGCCCCGAGGGTCGCGGCGAGCCAGCTCGCCGACTTGGCGAGCTCGGGAACGGCCCCGAGCTCGGCGAGGCGCGTCGCGCCCGTCCCCAGGTCGCCGACGTGCATCGCGTCACGCGCGCGCCGCAGCGAATCGCTCGGAAGGATCTCGCCGGCGTCGCCGTCCGTGCGCTCCGCCCCTCGGAGCCGCAGCGCCGTGCCTACGCCGAGCGAGATCGCCGCGAGCGCCGGCGCCTCCGCGGACTTGAGGCCTGTGCTCACGTAGTCGTTGCGCGAGAGCGCGCGCGCCGCGCGCATCGTGTACGCGCGCGCGTCGTCGGGCGCGAGGCGCGAGGCCTGCTCGAGGCGGCGGCCCGCGCCGTCCTCGTCGCCCGCGACGTGAAGGTGCTCGGCGCCGAGGAGGAACGTGTGCAGGCGATGCGGGAGGCTCGAGGTCTGCCGCCCCTCGCCATCGAGCGTGGACACGACGCTCTCGACGTCCATCCCCCGCGGCAAGAGCGCCCGCGCCTGCCAGTGCGCCATCGGCAGCCGCCCGTCGAGCTCGCGCGCCTCCATCGCGAGGCGGGTCGCGTCGTCGAGGTTGCCGCACATCGCGTACAGCTCGCTCGCGGTGAGCAGCGTCCGCGCCGCGAGCGTCGCGTCCGTGCGCGCGCGCCCCTCGTCCTCGAACCACTGCGCGCGCTCGAAGAGCGCCGCCTTCGCGTCGTCCTCCAGCTGATCGCTCGCCGGCAGCTCGTGGTCGAACTCCGGCGGCGGCGGCGCCGGGGCCTCCGGCTCCTCCGGCGGTCGGATCGGCGGCAGCTCCGAGCGGCTGCGCTGGCGCGTAGGATCGTCCTCCTCGACCTTGCGAACGAACGTGCCCGTGCGGCCGGAGTCCGGCGCGCGAAGGGCTTCCGCCTCGACCGTCTCTTCGAGCTCCGATCGCGCGCGCGAAGGGCCCGCCTCGGGTCGCTCGTTGGCGAGGGGCGCGAGAGGCGCGGGCGGCGGGCGCAGCGGCGGCGCCTTACCGCGCAGGTAGTTCGTCGGCGCGTCCTCGTCGGCCGGCAGCCCGGCGAACGTATCGCCGCCGATCGAGCTCGGCTCCTCGCCCTGGCCGTCGACGCCGAGCAGCGCGTCGATCGCCGCGTCACCGTCGGCGGCGGACGCCGTGCGGCTGAGCATCTCCTCGACGGCGGCCTCGGCCGGGAGCGGCGCCTTGGACTGGCGCGTCGTCTCGCCCGGCGCGTCGGCCGGGTGCCGCTCGGAGAGCGGGGGTAGCTGCGAGTCGCGCCCCTTGAACAGCTGCCCGAGCCCGCCGCTCGGCGTCGGGCGCGGCGAGTCGGCCGGTCGCGGGATCGTGGGCGCCTTCAGGCCGATCGTCGGTCCGTCGTCATCGGCCGCCGAGCCGAGCGGGCGCGCGGTGATCGGCGCCTTTCGCGACTCCGGCTCCGCCGGCGCGGGCGCGGCGCTCGGTTTGCCAGGCACGAAGCTCGCCGAAGGACCCTCGGGAACGAGCGTATTCTGGTCCCATTCGGCGATCGCCGCGTCCCAGTCCAGGTCCTCGAGGCCGAAGTCGAGCGGCGGCTTCTTGTCGCTCATGACGTCAGCGCCCCCTCGAGCCCGAGCGATCGCCGCAGCTCGACGTACGGCGCCGAGAGCACGAACCGGATGAGCTCCTCGACGCGCGAGTCGCCGGCGACGAGCGCCGGCAGGCGCTCGATCGGCTG
>JAYVXL010000601.1:0-13924 GCA_043785185.1 Myxococcales bacterium | reverse complement strand
GGAAGAGCGACGAGAACACCTTCGCGACGCACATGATGTCGGGCGAGACGCCCGCGTGTTCGCTCGCCCACATGCGCCCGGTGCGGCCGTATCCGGTGAAGACCTCGTCGACGACGAGCAGCACGTCGCAGCGGTCGCAGAGCGCGCGCAGCTCGCGCAAGTACGCCGGATCGTAGACGCGCATCCCCGCCGCGCCTTGCACCACCGGCTCGACGACCACCGCCGCGAGCTCGTCTTTGCCCTCGGTCACGAGCCGCGTCATCGCCTCGAACGCGCGCGCGTAGCCGCCGTCCTCCGGGAACGGCGCGCGCACGCAGTCGAAGAGGACGCCCGCGTAGGGGCGGCGAAAGACCTCCACGCCGCCGAGGCTCGTCGCGCCGATCGAGTCACCGTGGTACGCGCCGTCGAGCGCGACGAACCGCGATTTTTTCGGCGCGCCACGCTGCTTCCACAGCTGCACGCTCATCTTCACCGCGACGTCGATCGCCGTCGACCCGTTGTCCGAGTAAAAGACGCGCGATAGGCCCTTCGGCGCGACCTTGCACAGCGCCAACGCGAGCTCCGCGGCCGGCCCGTGCGTCGTGCCCGCGAGTGAGCAGTGCACGAGGGTCTCCGCCTGCCGCGCGAGCGCGGCGAGCAGGCGCGGGTGGCCGTGCCCGAGCGCCGCGACCCACCACGAGCTGTTGCCGTCGAGGTACGCGCGCCCGTCCGCGTCGAACAGGCGCACGCCCGACGCGCGCGCGACGACGAGCGGCTCGCCGCGTTCGATGTACGCGTCCATCGGCGTGTACGGGTGCCAGACGTGGGCCTTGTCGGCCCGCACGATCGCGGCGCGGTCCACGGTCAGAGGCCCTTGAGCTGCGCGGCCGCTTCGCGCCGCCCGCTTCGTGACGACAGCTGCGGCGGCTCGCTCGCGCGGCCGAACGGCAAGAAGACCGTCGCCGTCGTCCCCTCGCCGGCGCGGCTCTCGATGAGGAACCGCCCGCCGTGCGCCTCGATGATGCGATCCACGATCGCCAGGCCGAGGCCGGTGCCGCTGGGGCGCGTCGTGAAGAACGGATCCTTTGCGCGCTTGCGCACCATCGTGTCCATGCCCTCTCCGGTGTCGACGATGTCGACGGCGAGCCCATCCATTCCTTCGATCGTCACGGTGCGCAGGCGGAGGGTCAGCTGACCGGTGCCATCCATCGCCTGCAGCGCGTTGTCGATGAGGTTCTCGAACACCTGCCGCAAGTGGCTGGCGTCGGCCCACACGCGCGCATCGTACGCTTGGCGCTCGACCGTCACCGTGATGCCCGGGCGGCTGCGGGCGAGGCCGAGCGCCCGATCGACGAGGTCGTCCACGGCGAGCTGCGTGCGCTGGAGCGCGAGCGGCCGCGCGTAGCCGAGGAGATCTGTGACGAGGCGGTTGAGGCGCTCCACCTCTTCGTCGAGGATCGAGAGCAGCGTCGTTTGATCCTCGCGGGGCACGCCCTCCTTCTTCAGACCGGCGACGGCGTTGGCCACGATGGCCAGCGGGTTTCGCACCTCGTGCGCGATGACGGCCGCGAGCTCGCCGACGACCGCGAGCTGTTCTTTGCGAACGAGCTCGAGCTGCGTCGAGCGGAGCTCGCCGTGGGATTTGCGCAGCTCGCGCGAGCGCTCGCGCAGCGTGCGATGGCTCCGTTCGAGCTCGCTCGCCACGTCCCAAAACCGTGACAAGAGGAGCGTCGACAGGCCGAACGAGAGGCCGACGAAGCCGATGATCGACAGGCGCGTCGTCTCGAGCCAGCCGAGGCTGAGCCCGGCGTCGTTGAGGATGGCGGCGAGCAAGACGACCGCGCCCACGACGACCGGGAACGCCTCCCGGCGCCCGTCGAGGTACGCGCGCGCGAAGATCCAGAGGAAGGCCGCGACTCCGGCGGCGGCGATGAAGAGCGCGAGCCCCTGGAGCGTGCCGCTCCGCTCGATGGCGCCGCGCGCCCCGAGGACGGCGACGCCCGCCGCCGCGCCGTACACGAGGAGGAGCAGCCGCGGCCGATTCGGGAGGCGCCCGTAGTCGACACCGTAGTGGACGACGAGCGCCACCGCGGGCGCGAGCGCCCCGGTGGCGAGGGGGTCGGCGAGCGGCCCACCGCCACGGTTCGCGACCATCCGCGCCAGCGCGGCCACGAGGAGCACGCCGGACAGCACCGCGAGCAGGCGCAGCTCGGCGCGGCGCTGACGTTGGAACGCCAGCACCGCGTGGGCGCCGACGAACGCGAAGATTCCCGCCGCGAAGATGAGGGCGTCGTCGAGCAGGTCCAACGCTGCGTGAGCTTACCCGCGATTGCCGCGCGGCGTTACTTCTTCGCCGGGGCAGGCTTGGCGGCGTCGGCGCCGGCGTCCGCTCCGGTCGCTCCGGCCGCTCCCATTGCCATCCCCGGCATCGGATCGGCCGGCGCGTCCTTGTTGATCGTGATGGTGCGCGTCGTGGCGTTCCAGGGCCCCGCGACGGCTTTGTCGTCCTTGTCCATCAGCTCGAGCTTCAGCGTGTAGACGCCGTTCTGGGCGTTATCGAGGTAGAACGGCGTCCCCACCTTGTCCGCCTTGCCGGTGAGCGGCGCGTCGATGCCGGGGCCGGTGACGGTGATGTTCACGTGGTCCTTGCCGTCGCCGAGCGTGTCGTTCGCGAGCTGGAAGTCGATGAGGACGTGGCGCGCCATGTCGCCTTTGTATTCGCCCTTCGGACGGCTGTAGATGAGGATGGGCTTCTTGAGGTTGGTCTTCCCCTCGGCCTTCTTTCCGACGAAGAACTCGACGATGCTCATCGCGTCCTTCGTCTTCACGCTCTCGTGGTTCGCGCGGCTGGGGAACGCGACGAGGACGTGCTGCCCCTCCTCGATCGCGGCGCCGCCGGTGAGCTCGCTCAGCTTCACGGGCAGCTTCGGATCGTAGATGGCCTTGTACGGCTTGTTGTCGAGGATGAGGTGGACGTGCGAGCTGCCCGTCGCCGTCTGCCAGTTCTTCACGTCGAGCTTGATCGCGTAGTCGGCGGCCTTGTCGCTCGCGACGACCTCGCCGGCTTTCGGCGCGGTGAACTTCGCCGTCGGCAGCGCGCCGGTCGGATCGGGGCTCGCGGTGCCGGGCAGGAGCGTCGGCGCGGGGCCGCTCGGGACGGCGATCGGCGCGCTCGCGTCGGGGACGTCCACGGGCGGCGGCGGCGGCGTGGCGGTCGCCGGCGGGGGCGGCGGGGGCGGCGGGGGCGGCGGGAGGTTGTCGTTTCCACCCCCGCACGCGGCGACGAGGCCGAGGCCGGGGACGGCGGCGAAGGCGAGGCAGACGGTGAGGATGAGGCTCCGAGTCTTCATGGGCGCGCACAGTGGTCGCGATGGGCCCCTCGGTGCAATCGTTTTTGTGGGGGACGGGCGATCCGCTTGACCGCCGGCCGGTCTCGCGTGAAGAAGCGGGGGATGCCTCACCGAGAGCGATACCTCTTCGTCTGCACGAACCGCCGAGACGCGGACAATCCGAAAGGCTCTTGCGCCGCGCGCGGCTCGGAGGAGCTCGTGAAGAAGCTCAAAGAGGCGCTCGTGAAGCGCGGTGCGCAGGGGCGCGTCCGCGCGTGCTCGTCGTCGTGCCTCGACCTGTGCGAGTCCGGCGCGACGATCGTGCTCGAGCCCGATCACGTCGTCTACGGCAGAGTCACGCTGGACGACGTGGACGCGATCGTCGATGGGGCGATCGCCGGCACCCCCGTGGAGCGCCTCGTCGTGCATCCCCCGACCGCTCCGCTCGCGTCTGCGAAGACCTGAGCGCGCGTGAAGCTGCTCTTCCACGAGAACATGAGCGGCGCGTACCACCTGCTGGCGCGCCCGCTCGAGGACCGCGCGGCGGAGCTCTCGCTCGACGTCTCGGTCGACCAGCTGCGCGCGTTCGTGCGCGCCCCCGCGCTCCGCGTGGAGGGGACGCTCTCGCTCGACGGCGTCGCCACGCAGCGCCCGTGCACCGGCACGATCGGCCTCCGTGTCCTCCGCGAGCAGCGCATCCCGTACGACCTCCGCTTCCGCGGCGACGACGGCCGCGACTACCATCTCTACGGCCAGCGCGATCTCTCCGTCCCCCGCCTCGCCGACGCGCTCACCACGCTGCCGATGAGCCTGTGCGACGAGACGGGCTGCGAGGTCGCGCGCGCGGTGCTGCACTTCGACGCGCGCACCGAGCTCGGGCAGCTGCTCAAATCGATTCGTGTCAAGGTGTGGTGAGACGCATGGACCGCCTGGACCCCGACTCGTCCCTCCTCCTCGTCGTCGACGTCCAAGAGCGCCTGCTCGCGGCGATGACGGAGGACGCCCGCGCGCGTGTCCTCCGAAACGTGGACATCCTGCTCGAAGCGGCGCGGCTGCTCGGCGTGCAGGCGCTCGCGACGGAGCAATACCCGAAGGGCCTCGGCCCCACCGCGGCGCCGCTCGCTGCGCGACTCGTCGCGCTCGGCGCGCCGGTGCTGCCCAAGCTCGACTTCGACGCGATGGGCGATCCGCAGATCGCGCGCGCCGTCCACCGCTCCGAGGCGCGCCACGTCGTCGTCGTCGGGATGGAGGCGCACGTCTGCGTCTTCCAGACGGCGCGGGAGCTCGCGCGCCGCGGCTATGTCACCCACGTGGTCGCCGACGCCGTCGCGTCGCGAACAGAGGAGAACCGGCAGGCGGGACTTCGCCTCTGCGAGCGGGCGGGCGCGGTCGTCACGGTGACCGAGACCGTCGTGTTCGACTGGCTTCGGCGCGCCGGCTCCGATGCGTTTCGTGAAATTTCTAAATTGATTCGATAGGTTGCCGCGCGAATTGAAAATATGTCACAACTCTTGACGAGTTGTCTGCGAAGTGTCAAGTTGACCGAATGGTGGACGAATCGGCAGAGACGCAAGACATCGCGGCACTCCCGGCGGCGGACGGCATCACCGTGCTCGTCGTCGACGACGAGCGCTCCAACATCGAGTCGCTCGAGAAGATCTTCCTCCGCGAGGGTATGCGCGTCCTGACGGCGCACGACGCGAAGCACGCGCTCGAGCAAGTGCGCTCGCACCGCGTCCACGTCGTCCTGACGGATCTGATGATGCCCGGCACGACGGGCCTCGAGCTGCTGCGCGCGATCAAGCAGCTGAACCCGGAGGTCGAGGTCGTGCTCATGACCGCGTACGGCTCGGTCGAGGCCGCCGTGTCCGCGATGCGCGAGGGGGCGTACGACTTCGTGGAGAAGCCGCTCAAGCGCATCACGATCGTGAAGAGCGTCCGCAAGGCGGCCGAGCGCGGCAAGCTCGTCGCCGAGAACCGCTCGCTCAAGAACGAGATCAAGCTGCTCACCAAGCGCGAGATGGTCGGCAGCTCGCCGGCGTGGCGGCGCGTGGTGGACGTCGCGACGCAGGCCGCGCCGAGCCTCGCCACGGTGCTCGTGCTCGGCGAGAGCGGCACCGGGAAGGAGCTGCTCGCGCGCTACATCCACGAGAAGAGCAGCCGCGCGAGGGGGCCGTTCCTCGCGGTCAACTGCGCGGCGATCCCCGAGACCATCCTGGAGAGCGAGCTCTTCGGCCACGAGCGCGGCGCGTTCACCGGCGCCATCGCGAAGAAGGAAGGCCGCTTCGCGAAGGCCGGCGGCGGCACGCTGTTTCTCGACGAGATCGGCGAGCTCTCGCCGGCCGTGCAGGTGAAGCTGCTGCGCGTGCTGCAGGAGGGCGAGTACGAGCCGCTCGGCGGCAACACGGTCAAGGCCGACGTGCGCATCGTCGCCGCGACCAACCGCGATCTCCTCGCCGAGGTCGGCGCGGGCCGCTTCCGCGAGGACTTGTACTACCGCCTCAACGTCATCGCGGTGACGGCGCCCCCGCTGCGCGTGCGCCGCGAGGACGTGCCGCTCCTGGTCGATCACTTCCTGGGCCTCTACTGCGCGAAGAACGGTCGCCCGCGCCTCAACCCGACGCGCGGCGCGCTCGAGAGGCTGCTCGACTACGGCTGGCCCGGCAACGTGCGCGAGCTCGAGAACGTGATCGAGCGCGCCGTCGTCCTGTCGCGCAGCGACCAGCTGAGCGAGCAGGACCTGCCCGATCCCATCGCGCGCGCCGAGCCGGGAGCGCCGACGGCGTTGGCGTTCGAGATCGGCACGACGCTGGACGACATCGAGCTGCGCGTCATCCGGGAGACGCTGCGCCACACCAAGGGCGACAAGAGCGTCGCCGCGCAGCTGCTCGGCATCTCCACGCGCACGATTTACAGGAAGCTCGACGGCGTCGACGGCGGCGAAGCCAAGGACGCCCCCGCGAACGCGGGCCCTGGCTGAGCGCGGTGGGCCTGGGGCCTGGGCTGGGGCCGCGCCGAAACCGCCAACGCCCGAATTGTCAAAATGTCGCGGCGCGGCTCGCAAGGGCGCTGCGGGCGACAACCTGTCGGTAGCTCGTCGCCGAATAGCGGCTCAAATGCTCGACAACGGTGAGGTTTCTCTATTGGCACGGGCCTGGCTTTGCTAAGGCTGAAGGTCCCAAATCATGGCCGTCGACCAGCTCCTGCGCCGCAACTTTTGGCTCGTGCTTGCCCCGCTCGTGATGCTCGCGGCGCTCCTCAACGCCAAGGCGATCACGCAGCTGGTCGGCATCGGGCTCGGCGCGGACGAAAAGCAGCTCTCCGCGCCGCCGCTCGTCTCCAAGACGGCGCCGATGGCGAGCGGTCAGCAGGCGCACGCGACGAGCGCGGAGGCGATCCTCTCGCGCAACCCGTTCGACTCCGTCACCGGCGCGCTCAACAAGAAGCCCGTCGACGACGCGCCGGTCGCCTCCGCGCCGCTCGACATGTCCGACCCGATGAGCGCGCCGGCCTGCGATGGCGTGAAGGTGCTCGTCATCGCCGCGTCGAGCGATCCGGAGTGGTCCTTCGCGGCGCTCACCGGCGGCTCGAACGACAAAGACAAGAGCGTGCTTCGGCGCCGCGGCGGCGACTTCGGCGGCAAGACGGTCAAGTTCGTCGGCTGGGATCGCGTGTGGCTCGCGGGCGGGAGCACGCTCTGCCAGGCCGAGCTCTTCAAGGGCGCGGCCAAGACGCCCGCCCCTTCGCCCGCGGCCGCGGTCGCGCCGCCGCCCGCCGCCGGCGGCGCCGGCGCGCTCGATCCGTCGATCGCCAGGGGCATCAGCAAGATCTCGGCGAACGAGTTCAACGTCGACCGCGGCGTCGTCGACAAAATCCTCGAGAATCAGGCGGATCTGATGCGCCAGGCGCGCATCGTCCCCGAGCAGGAGAACGGCAAGGTCGTCGGCATCCGCCTCTTCGGGGTGCGGCCCGAGACGCTCCTCGGCGTCCTCGGCATGGAGAACGGCGATCGCCTGCAGACGATCAACGGCTTCGATATGGCGTCGCCCGAAAAGGCGCTCGAAGCCTACGCGCGCCTGCGCACGGCCGACCACCTCACGGTGCAGGTCAACCGGCGTGGGTCGAACATGAACCTCGATTACAACATCAAGTGATCCAAAGACCGCAGGACCCGCAATGCACACCGACCTCTTGAACAAGACGCTGAAGACGATGGCCGTGATGGTGGGGGCGTGCGTCGCCTTCACCGGCCTCGTCACCGTGGTCGCGCTCTTCGTCGTCGGGCGCGCCGTCGGGCCGCGCGAGTCTGGACCGGAGCTCGTCCCCGCGTCGCAGATCGAAGGGCAGGCGCCGGCGACCCCGCCGCGCACCGGCGACGCGCCGCCGCGCTCGAACGCAAACAAGGCGGATCTTCCGCCCCGCGCGACGCGCGCCATCTGACTCGATCACCGCTCCTTCTCCGCTCTGCCTTAGGACGACGAAAGGTCCCCACGTGCGCTCGATGACGAACCGTTCCCTCCTTCTATTGCCGCTCGCGTCCTCGGCGTTCTTCTTCGCCGATCTGCGCGACGCGACGGCGCAGCGCGCGCCTTCGCAGGTCACGCGCGATCCAGCGGCGCCGGGTGTGGCTCCCGCCGCGGCGGGAGCTGGCACCTCGCCGAACGCGGGGGGCTCGGCGGGCGGCACCGGCGGCGCTGCGGCGGGCGGCGCAGCCGCCGGCGCTGCGGTCAAGACGCCCGGCGGAAAGTCGGCGGCCGACACCGCCGCGCTCCCGCAGTTCGAGCAGACGATGGAGTTCGAGCCGCGCTCGCCGAACTTCAAGGTCGGCTTCTCGCTCGAGGACGCGGACCTGCCCGAGCTCGTGAAGGTCATCGGCCAGCTGACGGGCAAGCGGTTCATCTTCGGCGGCAAGGTCCGCAGCATCAAGGCGAGCATCTACTCGCCGCAGAAGATCACCGTCGCCGAGGCGTACCAAGCGTTCCTCTCGATCCTGGAGACCAACGGCCTCACCGTCGTCCCGCACGGCCGCTTCCTCAAGATCGTCGAGACGGCAGGCGTCGCGACCCAGTCGACGCCCATGTACACCGCGGCCCAGGGCGCGCCCGCCGAGGACCGCTACGTCACGCGCATCCACCGCCTCTCTCACGTCAGCGCCGAGGAGGTCTCCACCGTCCTCAGCAAGTTCAAGACGAAAGAGGGCGACATCACCGTCTACTCCCCTGGCAACCTCCTCATCATCACCGACACAGGGTCCAACATCCGGCGCATGATGCAGCTCGTCGAGGAGATCGACGTCGGCGAAGCCGGCGACCAGATCTGGATCGAGCCTGTGCACTACGCCGCCGCGAGCGACGTGGAGAAGCGCATCAACGAGCTCTTCGACGTGAAGAGCGGCGGCGCCGCAGGCGGCACGCCCGCGCCGGGCGGCGGCAAGCCCAACGCCCCGCACGTGACGGTCGGCGGCGGCGATCTGCACATCTCCAAAATCGTGTCCGACGACCGCTCCAACTCGCTCGTGATCGTGGCGACGGAGCGCGCGTACCTGCGCATCCTCGAGTTCGTGCGCCGCATCGACATCCCTCAGACGGGCGAGGGCGAGATCCACGTCTTCCCGCTGCAGCACGCCGACGCGGTCGAGCTCACCAAGACGCTCACCGAGATCATCACCGGCGCGGGCGGCGCAGCCCCGCCGGCCGCGGGCGGTCGGCCCGCCGGCACCGCGCCGCCGCAGGGCATCTTCGAGGGCGGCGTAAAGGTCAGCGCCGACAAAGCGACCAACTCGATCGTCGTGACGTCGTCGCAGCGCGACTACGCGTCGCTTCGCATCGTCGTCGATCGGCTCGATCAGTCGCGCAAGCAGGTCTTCATCGAGGCGGTCATCATGGACCTGCAGCTGAAGCGCCGCGACGTCTTCGGCGTGTCGTTCCACGCGGGCGACACCTTTCCGACGAGCCAGGGCGACGGCCTCGTCTACGGCGGCAACAAGCCGCTCAACACGATCTCGCTGCTCCCCACCGATCCGGACGCGCTCCAGGGCTTCGCGCTCGGCGTGCGCGGGCCGGGCCTCTCCGGCAGCCAGAACTTCCTCGGCACCGGCGTCACGATCCCCGCGTTCGGCACGTTCATCCAGGCGCTCGCGCAGACCGGCGACACCGATCTCCTGAGCACGCCGCACATCCTGGCGACGGACAACATCAAGGCGGAGATCTCGGTCGGCGACAACGTGCCGCTTCAGCAGAACGTGGGCGGCGGCCTCCCGAACCTCGGCGGCGCGGCGGGCGGGGCCGCCGGAGCGCTCGGCGGGCTGGGCGCGCTCGGCCTCGGTGGCCTCGGCTTCGCAGCTCCCCGGCAAGACGTCGGCACGAAGATCTCGATCATCCCGCACCTGAACGAGTCGAACGAGGTGCGCCTCGAGCTCTCCGAGGAGATCAGCGAGCAGGGGTCGGCGGTCGGCGCGCTGGGGGTCATCCCGATCAGCAAGCGCACGGCGAACACCACCCTCGTCGTCCGCGATCAGCAGACGGTCGTCATCGGCGGCCTCATCCGGAACGTGCGCTCGCGCAAGGAGGACAAGGTCCCGGTGCTCGGCGACATCCCGGTGCTGGGCGCGCTCTTCCGCAAGACGGAGAACAGCTTCGAGAAGCGCAACCTCGTCCTCATCCTGACGCCGTACATCATCCGCGAGCAGAGCGATCTGCGCACGGTCTTCGAGCGCAAGATGCAGGAGCGGCAGGAGTACCTCGATCGCTACTTCGTCTTCAGCGACTCGAACGAGTACGAGCCGCCGAAGGACTACACGCGCACCAACGGGCTGGTCGAGGACATCCGCCAGGGGTTCCTCAACGTCGACGAGCGCAAGCGCCTCGAGGAGCTCACGCGCCCGAAGGAGCTGAAGCGCCACGAGCCGGGCGCGCCGCTCGAGATGCCGGCGCCGACGTCGCGCCGTCCGGGCACGGGCGCCGCGGGTGGTGGTGCGGCCCTGCCGCCGCCGCCGCCCGCGAACCCCAACGCGACGCCGAGCACGCCGCCGCCGCGCCCGCCCGTGAACGTCACGTTGCCCACCCGCAACATCGACAGGGTGGAGCAATAGCGATGTCGGCGGAGCAGCGCTTCCTCGGGGAGGTCCTCGCGCGCCGCGGCGTCGTCCCCGCGGAGCGCCTCGAGGCCCTCTACGCCGTCCAGCGCGAGAAGGGCGTCAACCTCTCCGACCTCATCGTCAACTCCAACCTCGCCGAAGAGTCGCAGATCGCCCAGGCGCTCGCGACCGAGTCGGAGCTGCCGTACGTCGCGCAGATCGATCCCGAGCGCATTTCGACGGCGCTGGCCACGCGCGTGCCGATCGCGTTCGCCAAGAGCCACCGCATCCTGGTCGTGGCCGAGGACGACAGCCACGTCTTCGCGCTCGTCGCGGACCCGTTCGACACCGCGGCGATCGACGACGTGCGCGTCCTGTTCGGCAAATCCGTCGAGGCGAGCGTCGCCGGCGGCGACGTGATCGTCGACGCGATCAACCGCGTCTACGAGCGCGACGCCGGCGCCGGCGAGCTCGAACAGGACAAGGACACCGTCGACGAGGAGGGCGCGAGCGACATCCTCGACTCCGACGACGAGGCGCCGGTCATCCGCTGGGTCAACTCGCTCTTCCTCCAGGCGATGAAGGAGCGCGCGAGCGACATTCACATCGAGCCGGAAGAGAAAGAGGTCCTGGTTCGCTACCGCATCGACGGCGACCTCTACATCAAGCGCCGCGCCCCACGGACGTTCATGAGCAGCATCGTCAGCCGCATCAAGATCGAGAGCGCGCTCAACATCGCCGAGAAGCGCCTCCCGCAGGACGGCCGCATCACCAAGAAGATCGCCGGCAAGAGCTTCGACATCCGCGTGAGCACCATCCCGACGTCGCGCGGCTACGAGCGCATCGTCATGCGCCTCCTCAACAAATCCAGCGTGCTCCTCGATCTGCCGGACCTCGGCTTCTCCGGCCGCGACTACGCGCTCATGGACGGCCTCATCCGCCGCCCCGACGGCATCATCCTCGTCACCGGTCCGACGGGATCCGGCAAGACGACGACGCTCTACGCGTGCATCAACCGCATCAATCGGCCGGATCTCAACATCCTGACGGCCGAGGACCCGGTCGAGTACGAGATCGGCGGCATCCACCAGGTGCACGTGCAGCCGAAGATCGGGCTCACGTTCGCGAGCGCGCTCCGCGCGTTTCTCCGCCAGGACCCCGACGTCGTCATGGTCGGCGAGATCCGCGACAAGGAGACGGTCGAGATCGCGATCAACGCGTCCTTGACCGGACACCTCGTGCTCTCGACGATTCACACCAACGACGCCGCCGGCGCGATCACGCGCATGGTCGACATGGGCGTCGAGCCGTTCCTCCTGCGCTCGAGCGTCATCGGCATCCTGGCGCAGCGCCTGGTTCGCGTCCTCTGCCCGCACTGCAAGTCGCCGTACCAAGCGACGCAGGACGAGATCGAGGAGCTCGGGCTCACCCCCGAGCGCATGCGCCAGCGGGTCGCGCGCAAGCTGAAGGAGCAGTCGCGCTACTACCCGAAGGCCGCGCGCGAAGCCGACCCGCTCGAGACGCCGTTCACGGAGACGCCGAACTTCTACAAGCCGAAGGGCTGCGACAAGTGCGCGAACACCGGCTTCACCGGCCGCCTCGGCATCTACGAGCTGCTGCTCATGGATGACGCGGTCGGTCCGCTCGTGCTCCGCAACGCCGACTCGCAGACGGTCAAGCGCGCCGCGCACGAACAGGGCATGGACTCGTTGCGCGACGACGGCGCGCGCAAGGTCATCGCCGGTCTCACGAGCGTGGAGGAGGTCCTCGTCGCGACCCAGGAGGACGTCGAGGTGGAGCCCGATCGCCCCAGCATCTCCCAACGGCTGGCGAACTGAGGCATGACGTAGATGGCGGTCTTCGAATACACGGGGCTCGTCGCGGCGAGCGGCAAGCAGGTGAAGGGAGTCCGAGACGCGGACAACCCCAAGAACCTGCGCGCCACGCTCAAGCGCGAGGGCGTGCTCCTCACGAGCGCCCACGAGACGAGCGCCGCGACGGCGAAGGCCAAGCGCAACATCGACCTCGGCGCGTTCTTCCGCCGCGTCAACGTCGGCGACATCGCGATGATGACGCGCCAGCTCGCGACGCTCGTGAACGCAGGCATCCCGCTCGTCGAGGCGGTGAGCGCGCTCACCGAGCAAGTCGACAAGATCGAGCTGAAGCGCGTGCTCACGCAGGTGCGCGACCGCCTCAACGAGGGCATCTCGCTCGCCAAGGCGCTCGAGCCGCACGGCAAGATCTTCCCGAACCTCTACGTCAACATGGTCGCCGCGGGCGAGGCGTCGGGCACGCTCGAGACGGTGCTGGAGCGCCTCGCCGACTTCATGGAGAACCAGAGCAGGCTGCGCGGCAAGGTCGGCGCGGCGCTGGCGTACCCGGTGCTGATGCTCCTCATCGGGTCGGTGCTCATCACGATCATGATGGTGGTCGTCGTCCCCAAGGTGACGAGCATCTTCTCGAGCCTCGACCGCGCGCTGCCCTGGTACACGTCCGTGCTCATCGGCGTCTCGGGCGCCATCGGCTCGAACCAGATGCTCGGCTTCGTCACGTCCGTCGTCGCGATGACGCTCGTGCGCCGCGCGATGCGGCCGCCGGCGAGCCCCGAAGACCGCCAGAAGAAGCCCTTCTTCGTCGGGGGCGCGGCCGGGGCGGTGGCGGTGATGCTGCTCATCGGCTTCGCGGTCGAGTCGGTCGGCGCGTACGCGATCGGCATCGGCATCGGCGTCGTCGCCGGCTTCGTCCTCGCGCGATTCCTCGCGTACGTGGCGACGCCGACCGGGCAGGTGTGGAAGGATTCGCTCCTCCTCAGGATCCCGATCTTCGGCACGCTCCTCCGCATGCTCGCCGTCGCGCGCTTCTCGCGCACGCTCGCGACGCTGCTCCAGAGCGGCGTCCCGCTGCTCAAGGCGATGGACATCGTCCGCAACGTGCTGGACAACGCGCGGCTCGCGAAGGTCATCGAGGAGGCGACGGCGTCGATTCGCGAGGGCGAATCGATCGCCGGGCCGCTCAAGCGCAGCGGCGATTTCCCGCCGATCGTGACCCACATGATCGCCGTCGGCGAGAAGAGCGGCGAGCTCGAGGCGATGCTCGAGAACGTCGCCAAGGCGTACGACACCCAGGTCGAGACGCGCGTGCAGGCGCTCACCAGCCTGCTCGAACCGCTCATGATCGTCATCATGGGCGGCGCCGTCGGCTTCATCGCGTTCGCGATCCTGATGCCGCTCATCCAGATGAACGACTTCGTGCAGTGACCTGCGCCAACCGAGAGAAGAGAGAGGAGGGAAGGAGAGACGATGGTCAAGCGAAGCGCGAGTCGAGTCTTCTTCCCCTGGGAGCGCAAGCGCGGTCTGTTCGGCGTGCTCAGCCGCGCGCGCACGCGCCTCATCCTGGGCGTGCTCGTCGTCGTCCTTCTCGTCGTCATCGTGCGGCAGCGTGAGGAGGGGGCGGCCGCCACGCGCGCCACGCGCGCCGCGCTGACGACCGCGAGCCGCGCGCTCTCGTCCTACCGCGCCGAGCACGGCGGCGCGTGCCCGCG
>JAYVXL010000600.1:0-4479 GCA_043785185.1 Myxococcales bacterium | reverse complement strand
CTCGCCGGTGCGCTCGCGTGGGCGTGCGCGCTGTCGTGCGCGGGGACGGCGCACGCCGCGCCGCCCAAGCGTGAGGTCCCCGACTACGACGGCCGCGGCGGCGAGCCGACGACGCCCGGCGACGTGGCGCTCTGGGTCCCGCGCATCGCGCTGGCGCCAATGTACGCCGTCAGCGAGTTCGTGGTGCGACGACCGCTCGGCGTGCTCATCACCGCGGCCGAGCAGGGCAACGTGCCCAAGGTGCTCTACGATTTTTTCGCGTTCGGTCCCGATCACAAGGTCGGGATCGCGCCGGTCGCGTTCCTCGACTTCGGCTTCAACCCCAGCGTCGGCGTGTACGCGTTCTGGGACGACGCGTTCGCCAAGGGGCACGATCTGCGCTTTCACGGCTCCACGTGGGGTGGCGACTGGCTGGCGGGCGTCCTCACCGAGCGCTTTCGCTTCAACGAGAAGGACAGCCTCACGATCAACTTCACCGGCATCCGCAGGCCGGACCTCCTCTACTTCGGCACCGGCGCGCGCACGGTGGGCAGCGATCGCTCCCGCTACGCGATGGACAAGCTCGAGGTCGCCGCGCTCCTCGACGTGCACGGCTGGCGCACCAGCCGCGCGCAGATCGGCACGGGCATGCGCTCGGTGTCGTTCTTCGACGGCCACTACTACAACGACCCGAACATCGACCAGTCGGTGCAGGCCGGCGCCTTCGCGCGGCCGCCCGGCTTCACGCGCGGGTATACGGCGCAGATTAGCCACCTGCTCCTCGCGTTCGACAATCGGCTCCCGCACCCCGCGCCCGGCTCGGGCGTGCGGCTCGAGGCCCAGGGCGAGCAAGGCAGCGACGTGCGCCGCTCGCCCGCCGCGGGCTGGCTTCGCTACGGCGCGACGGCCGCTGGCTACCTGGACTTGACCGACCACGGCCGCGTCGTGAGCCTCGCCGCGACGGCGGTCCTGGTCGACCCGCTCGGCCGCGAGGAGGTGCCCTTCACGGAGCTCGCGTCGCTCGGCGGCTCGGGGCCGCTCCGTGGCTTCTTGCCCGGGCGCCTCTTCGGGCGGAGCGCGACGGCGCTCGTCGCGCATTACCGCTGGCCGGTGTGGGCGTTCGTCGACGGCTCGATCCAAGCCGGCGTCGGCAACGTCTTCGGCGAGCGATTCGAGGATTTCAAGCCCAAGCTCTTGCGCTTCTCGAGCGCGATCGGCGTCGAGACGGTCGGCTCGCCCGACGGCTCACTCGAGATTCTTCTGGGGTTCGGCACCGAGACCTTCGACCATGGCGGGCAGGTGGACTCTGTCCGCTTCGTGCTGGGGAGCAACCGTGGCTTCTAGAACGCCCATGCGCCTGATTCTCGCGCGCGCCGCCCGTGCGGCCCTGCCCCTCTGCGCCTTGCCTCTGCTCATGGGCGCGTGCTCGGACGCCGTGCGGCGCTTCCCCGTCAAGGGCCCGATGGCGCGCGACGCCGACGAGGCGCCGTTCCTTCCGGCGCCGGAGGAGTACCAGTCGCCGTTCGCGTGGGACGGCGCGAACCAGCTCGTCTTCCGCCCCATCTCGCGCTTCTTCGCCGTGGACCCGGCGGGGCGCGCTGCGAACGTCAACGCGTTCGACGAGGTGCCCGACTCGAGCTGGTTTCAAAACCGTATCGGCCGCGCGCCGATGACGCGCGAGGAGATCGCGAAGGGCGCGTGCGACGAGCACACGCTCGACGTGAACGCGGCGGACGGCGCGTGGACGATCGATCAGGGCAAGCCCAACGGCTTCAACCCGGGCTTCCGCGTCAACATCCCCGGCGTCGGCAAGTTCATGCTCAAGGCCGACCCGGCGCCCGAGCCCGATCGGGCGACCGGCGCCACGACCGTCGCGGCGCGCTTCTACCACGCCGTCGGCTTCTTCTCGCCCTGCGACTCGGTCGTGTACTTCCGCCCGAAGATCCTGACGCTCAAGCCCGGGCTGACGGTCACCGACAACTCCGGCGTGGCCAAGCCGTTCGACGAGGCGGCGCTCGCGAAGCTGCTCGAGGGCGCGTCGCACCGCGGCGGCCTCGTGCGGATGGTCGCGTCGAAGTGGCTCCCGGGAAAGCCGCTCGGCCCCTACCGCTATGACGGCGTCCGCAGCGACGATCCGAACGACGTCGTCCCCCACGAGGAGCGCCGCGAGCTGCGCGGCGCGCGCATCCTCGCCGCGTGGCTGAACCACTTCGACTCGCGCGAGCAGAACACGATGGACGTCTTCCTCCCCGCGTCGGCCGAGGCGCACGGCAGTAAAAAGGACGGACCGGGCTTCGTCCGTCACTACATTCTCGACCTCGGCGACTGCTTCGGCAGCGTCTGGTCGTGGGACGAGATCTCGCGCCGCCTCGGCTTCGCGTACTACCTGGACTTTCCGTACGTCGCCGAGGACTTCGTCACGTTCGGCACCGTCGAGCGCCCGTGGGAGCGCGCGCGGCGCGACGCCGGCATCTTCAACTATTTCAGCGCGCGCGACTTCGACCCCGAGTTGTGGCGCGGCGGATACCCGAACCCCGCGTTCGCGCGCATGACGGAGAGCGACGCGGCGTGGATGGCGCGCATCCTCGCGCGCTTCGACGACGACGCGATCGCCGCGGCCGTCGCGACGGCGCAGTACGACTCGGCCAGCGCGCGGTACCTCTCCCAGACGCTGGCGCTTCGGCGCGATGTCATCCTGCGGCGGTACTTGACGCGCCTCTCGCCTCTCGCCGACGTGCGCGTCGAAAGAGGTCAGCTCTGCGCGACGGATCTCGCGCGGCGCGCGCACATCACCGCCGATGAGCTCGGCGCTTACCGCGCGCGGGTCCTGCGCGCCGACGGGACGCCAGACGCAGACCTCACGACCGTCGCGGGGCCGGATGGCCAGCTCTGCGTGCACTTGCCCCGCGCGACGGCCCCTGCGGATGTGCCCGACTCCGATCCGTCGCGGTACACGGTCATCGAGCTCGTGACCGCGAGCGCGCCCGGCCCCCTTCGCGCGCACGTGGTCGACCTTGGTTCCGCGCGCGGGCACCTGCTCGTCGGGCTCGAGCGCACTCCGACCGTGGCGAGGGCGCTATGAGGGCCGCACCGGCAGCGCTGCTCCTCTTGGCCCTCGCGAGCCCCGACGCGCGCGCCAGCGACAAGGCGCCTTCGACCGTGGCGTGGCACGACGAGTGGCCGCGCGTAAGGTGGTGGGAGGGGGTCGCCGCCGTCGGCTTGCTCGGCTCGACCTACGTCTTCCAGAACGCGCTGCACCCGCCGACGGAGGCGAACTGGACGGGACCGATCCTCCTCGACGAGCCGTTGCGCGGCCTGCTCCGCGCGCGCTCGGCCGGCGCCGAGAAGGCGGCCGCGCGCTACACCGATTTTCTCCTACAGTCGGCGATCGTCTTCCCGTACCTCGACGCGGGGCTCACGCTCGTCGTGCACCGGAACGCCGACGTCGCGCTTCAAATGCTCGTCATCGACGCGGAGTCACTTGGATTCGCGGGCGCCATCAGCCTGTTCACCGAGCGCGCCGTCGGCCGCGAGCGCCCGTATGTTCACGACTGCCACGGCGACGGAACCAAGGTCGGCAACAACCCGTGCGGCGGCGAGGGCGACCGCATCAGCTTTTTTAGCGGCCACGCGTCGGCGACGTTCACGTCCGCCGGCCTCACGTGCCTTCACCATGGCCACATGCCCCTCTGGGGCGGCGGCGCGCCGGACACGTGGGCGTGCGTCTGGGCGCTGTCGCTCGCGGGCACGACGAGCCTGCTCCGCATCGTCGCCGACAAGCACTACACCTCCGACGTGCTCACCGGCATCGGCGTCGGCGCCTTCGCGGGCTACGTGCTCCCGTCGCTCCTGCACTACGGCTTCGGGGCCGCGTACGATCCGAAGGCGAAGGTGCCGGCGACGGGGCTCGTGCGCCCGGCCCTCCTGCCGGTGCCGGCCGGCGCGGCCGCGGGCGTGCACGGCATCTTCTGAGGACTGCGCGAGGGCTGCGCCCACGGCCTCTTTTCAGCGCGGGCGGAAGACGTCCCTCGCCGGTGCCGCGTCGTGCTCGAGCATGCCGTCGACGTCCCGCGCGATGAAGCCCATCGCCGACCGCACGACGCTGAAGTGCTCTTCCATGACGTCGAGGTAGTCGTCGTGCCGGATGGCGAGCACACGCGAGGGCTCGGCCGCGCGCGCCGCGTAGCCGCCGCGGCTCGCGAGCAGCGAGGCCGCGCCTCCGACGAGCGCACCGGCGCGAAAGCGCCCGCCCGTCCCCGACGCGGCGTGCGTCACCTCGAGCTCTCCCGACGCGACGACGTACAGGGTGTCGCAATGCGCGCCGGCCTCGAAGAGCGCGTCGCCGGCGGCCAGCGTCACGAGCTCCGTCTGTTCCGCGAGGGTCGTCAGCGGCTGCGTGCTCGCGCCGCGGAGGAGCGGCACCTCGCCGAGAAATAGGATCCGGTCGACGATGCTGGTCCCGATCTCGAGCGGCGCGTCCCCCCGCGGCGGCGCGAATCC
>JAYVXL010000599.1:0-4481 GCA_043785185.1 Myxococcales bacterium | reverse complement strand
CCCGCGCGAGTCCCTGGGGCGATCACTCCCGCGTGTACGTCAGGACCCTGCTCGTCTCGATGAACTCGAGCAGCTGCCCGCCCACGACGGAGTAGTTGCTCGCGACCGTCGTCGACGACGGGCACGTGAACGCAAAGGTCAGGCTGAAGGAGCTCCGCGTCCCCGCGTCGTTGGCGAGGCTGCCGGTCGCGAAGCTGCCGCTCGCGTCGACGACGGCGCTCGGTCCCGACTTGGACGCGACGTGAACGGCGGTGCCCGCGAACACCTGAATCTCCTGCCTCGTCACAGGGGTCGGTCCGATCACCCCGGAAGGCCCCGTGTAGAGGGTGTCTTTAACGAGGACGTACGTGCCGTCGGCGATGCTGCCGCCGACCGGGATCGGCGGCGCCTCGGCGACCTGCTGCTGGCCGACGACGATCGCGTTCGAGATATCCGGCGCGCCGCAGGTGCCGGCGTCGTCCGCCGCGCCGTCGCCGCGGGCCCCGCCGTCGCCCGGCACGCCGCCCGAGCCGACGCCGCCACCGAGGATACCGCCCGCGGACGTCTCGCTCGTCGCCGGGTGGCCCGTGGACTTGGCCGAGCACGCCGGAATGAAGAGGAACGCGGAGACGCCCAAGCGAGCAAGGGTCCGAAAGAGCATGCCCTCACCCTACCCCCCGCGCCGTCAAAGGCCAGTTCCCGGCGCCGCCTCCCGCCGGTCAGCGCTTCGGCAGCGCCGCGTCGAGCCCGACGACGTCCGCCGCGCCCGCCGGCACCGTCACGCTCGAGCCCGTGAAGTCCGCGCCGATCGGCTCGTAGGTGCCGCCGATGCACTGCGCGAGGAACGCCTCTGCCACGGCGTTGAAGGCCATTCGGTTCGCCCGCCGCGCGAAGCCGTGCCCCTCGTCCGGAAACAGCACGTACGTCACGGGGATCTTCTTGTCCTGCATCGCCTTGACGATCTGATCGCTCTCCGCTTGCTTCACCCGCGGATCGTTCGCTCCCTGCCCGATGAGCAGCGGCCGCTGAATGCTCGAGACGCGCGTGAGCGGGCTCCGCTCGGCGAGGAGCTTCTTGCCGTCGTCGGTGCGGTGATCGCCGATGCGCCTCGCCATCTGGTCCAGCTCGGCGGCCCAATACGGCGGGATCGTCGCGAGGAGCGTGGCGAGGTTCGACGGTCCGACGATGTCGACGCCGCACGCGAACTTGTCGGGCGTGAACGTGAGGCCCACCAGCGTCGCGTAGCCGCCGTAGCTGCCCCCCATGATCGCGACCTTCGTCGGGTCGGCGATCTTCTGCACGACGGCCCAATCGACGGCGTCGATCAGATCGTCGTGCATCTTCGCCGCCCACTCCTTGTTTCCGGCGTTCACGAAGCTCTTGCCGAAGCCCGTCGACGCGCGAAAATTCACGCTGAGCACCGCGTACCCGCGGCTCGCGAGCCACTGGTGCATGCGGTTGAACCCCCACTCGTCGCGCCCCCACGGGCCGCCGTGGACGAGCAGGACCATCGGCAACGCGTGACCGGGATGCCCGCTCGCCTTGGGATCGGCGTCCTTCGGCAGCGTCAGGTAGCTCACGAGATCCTTGCCGTCGCGCGACTTGACGACGACCGGGTGCATTTTCGCGAGCGCCAGGCCTTCGAGCGACTTCTGGTTCGTGAAGAGGAAGGTCGCCTTTTTCGTGTCGCGATCGTAGCGGTAGTACCGGACGGGGCCGTCGGACAGGACGTACGCGACGATCCAGCGCTTCTCGTCGAGCGAGCGGCTGAGGATGAGGAGATCGCCGTCGGCGACCGCGCCGAGCGCCGCGAAGTCCGGCGCGAGCGCCTTGTCGAGCACCAGCCACCGCCCGCGGTCGTAGTTCACGCGGACGGCCTCGACGCGCTTCTCGGTCGGGTGGCGGAGCACCTCGCCCACGTCGGCGCGCGCGTCCTCGGCGAGGAGCGTCTGCTTGCCGGTCGCGACGTCCACGGCGAACAGCGCCGCGGTGTCGCGCCCGCGGCTGTCGCGCATCACGATCGTCTTTTCGGCCTTGTCGAAATCCAGCGGCTCGGTGCCGAGCGTGTCCTCCATCGGGATCTTCGACCACGTCTTCCACGCGTCCTTGCCGTTCGGCATGAGCATCTCGGTGCTGCCGTCGGGCAGCGGCTTCATCGCGAGCCGCACCTTGAAGTGATCGTCGGTGAAGAAGCCTCCGAAGCCGTCGTTCTTCTGCGCGAGCTTTCGCTCGCCCGTCTTGAGGTCGACGTCGTAGAGATCGTGGTAGCGCTTGTCGCGATCGTTCAGGCCGATCTGGACCTTGCCGGGAACCAGCGGGCTGAGGGCGGCGATCTGGGCGTTGACGCCGTCGATCGGCGTGAGGTCCTTCGTCGTGCCGGACTTGAGGTCGACGGCGAAGACGTGCCAGTTCTCGTCGCCGTCTTTGTCCTGCGTGTAGAGCACGTGGTCGCTCGTGAACGCCCACTCGTACCAGCGGACGCCGCGCTTCTTGTCCTGCGTGACCGGCTTGGCGCCGGACGGATCGTCTGCCGAGCCGACCCACACGTTGAGCACGCCCTCCGAAGGCGCGAGGAACGCGAGGTGCTTGCCGTCGGGGCTGATCTTGGGCTGCGCGCGGTCGGGATCCGAGAAGAGGACGCTCCGGTGGACGAGGCCCGCGTCCGCGCGGGGCGCGGCCTTCGCGGGGGCGGCCGGCGGCGCGGAGGCCGCGGGCGGCGGCGGGGTGGCCTGTCCAGCCGGGACGGGAAGGGCGGCCGGCGGCGTCTCGGCGCAAGCGGCGAAGACGAGCGGAAGGAAGGCGAGCGAGAGGCGCGGGCGGAGCTTCATGGCTCTCCTCCTACGCCAAATGTCGCGCGTCGCCCAGCGTCGCGCGCACGTGCTAAAGCGGGCGGCGCGGCATGGTCACCCTCGCGTTCGCGTCCGGCACGATCGAGATCAAGGACGTCCCCGAAGGCTTCGCCCTCCCCGACGGCTGCGCGTGGGACGAGCGCACGCGCGCTCACCGCGCCCCCGCCGCGCTCTACGCCGAGATCGTGCGCGCGCTCGTTCGCGCGAAGGCGCCGTTCGAGGACGGCGCGCGGCGCTACGAGGAGCTCAGCGCCGGCGCGCGCGTGCGCCGCGAGCCGCGCCCGTTCCAGACCGAGGCGCTCGCCGCGTGGCAAGCGGCGCAAGGCCGCGGCGTCGTCGTGCTGCCGACCGGCGCCGGCAAGACCCACGTGGCGATGATGGCGATCGACCAGAAGCGCCGAAGCACGCTCGTCGTCGCGCCGACGCTCGACCTCGTGCGCCAGTGGTTCGATCTCCTCGGCACGACGTTCGGCGGCCCCATCGGCCTCGTCGGCGGCGGCGAGCACGACGTGCGCGCGCTGACGGTGACGACGTACGACTCCGCGTTCCTGCACATGGAGCACCTCGGCGCCCGCTTCGGCCTCGTCGTCTTCGACGAGGTGCATCACCTCCCCGGCCCCGCGTACGCGCTGTCGGCGCGCGCGTGCCTCGCGCCCTTCCGCCTCGGCCTCACGGCGACGCCCGAGCGCGCCGACGGCCGCGACGCCGAGCTCGCGAGCCTCGTCGGACCCATCGTGTACAGAAAGGACATCGTCGAGCTGTCGGGCAGCTACCTCGCCGACTACGACGTCGAGCAGATCGAGATCGAGCTCACCCCCCAAGAGCGCGAAGAGCACGACCGCGAGCGCGCGATCTATCGACAATTCGTGGTCGATCAAGGCATCCGCATGGGTAGCCCCGCCGGCTGGGGCGAGTTCATCCTGCGCAGCAGCATGAGCGACGCGGGGCGCCGGGCGATGGCCGGCTACCGGCGCCAGCGCGAGCTCGCGTTCGCCGCGTCGGGCAAGCTCGAGGTGCTTGAGCAGCTCCTCTTCGATCACCGCCGCGATCGCGCGATCGTCTTCACGCAAGACAACGCGACCGCGTACGCGATCGCGCGGCGCTTCCTGCTCCCCGTCATCACCCACCAGACCAAAGTGCGCGAGCGCTCGGAGATCCTGTCGGGGCTCATGGCCGGCACGTACGGCGCCGTCGTCACGTCGAAGGTGCTGAACGAGGGCATCGACGTCCCCGACGCGAACGTCGCCGTCGTCTTGTCGGGCAGCGGCTCGGTGCGAGAGCACGTGCAGCGCCTCGGGCGCGTGCTCCGGAAGAAGGAGGGCAAGCGGGCCGTCCTCTACGAGCTCGTCACCGCGCGCACCGGCGAGACGTTCACGAGCGAGCGGAGGCGCGAGCACAGTGCTTACCGCTGATCTCGTCCAAGCGAGGCGCAAGAGCGGCGAGCTCGTCCTCACGCGGCTCGACGACGCGGCGCGCGCGCGCGCGCTCGACCTGGCCGCGCAGGTCGTCCTCGTCGTCGGCGCGCACGTCGGGCGGACGCGCGGCGAGGTCGACGCGGCGCTCGGCGCGATCGACGCCGGCGCGCGCGATCGCCGCCTGAAGGACGGCCTCGTGAAGCTCGCGCTCGATCGGTGCGACCTGGACGCCGACGTC
>JAYVXL010000598.1:0-4483 GCA_043785185.1 Myxococcales bacterium | reverse complement strand
TTTCGCGAGATCGAGAAGGTCGCGCCGACCAAGGCGAGCGTGCTCATCACCGGCGAGAGCGGCACCGGCAAGGAGCTCATCTCGCGCGCCATCCACCGTTTGAGCCCGCGCGTCGATGGGCCGTTCGTGAAGGTCAACTGCGCCGCCATCCCGCGCGAGCTCATCGAGAGCGAGCTGTTCGGCCACGAGCGCGGCGCGTTCACCGGCGCGCAGACGAAGAAGCGCGGCTTCTTCGAGCAGGCGCACGGCGGGACGCTGTTCCTCGACGAGATCGGCGACATGGATCTGGTCGCGCAAGCGAAGGTCCTGCGCGCGCTGCAGAGCGGGGAGGTCTCGCGCGTCGGCAGCGAGCACGTGATGCACGTCGACGTGCGCGTCCTCGCGGCGACGAACAAGGACCTCGGCAAGGGCGTCGAGCAGGGGGCGTTCCGCGAGGACCTCTTCTTCCGTCTCAACGTGTTCCCGCTTCGGAGCCCGGCGCTCCGCGAGCGCGTCGAGGACATTCCGCTCCTCGCGCAGACGTTCATGCAGCAGTTCTCGCGGGAGAACGGCACCAAGCCCAAGCCGATGGACGACGGCGTCATCGCCGCGCTCGTCGCCCGCAAGTGGCCGGGCAACGTGCGCGAGCTGAAGAACGTGGTCGAGCGCATGGCGATCCTGTCGGGCGATCGCGTGACCGTCGCCGACATGCCCGAGGACCCGCACGAGAGCCCGTTCGGCGAAGAGGAGACGCCCGACGCCGCCGGCGCGAGCCCGGACGCCGCCGGCTTCGACGGCGAGCCGGCGGAGCCCGAGCATAGCCCCCCGCGCGGCGGAGGCGTCATCCCCGCCGGGCACCTCACGCTCCGCGATCACCGCGAGAAGAGCGAGCGGCAGTACATCGTCGACACGCTCAAGCTCGCAGGCTGGAACATCTCGCGGACGGCGGTCGTGCTCGGCGTCGAGCGCACCAACCTGCACAAAAAGATACGCGCCTATCAGATCAAGCGAGGCGAGGGCTGAACAGCTCGTAGTCGGCGGGCTCGGCGCGCGCCATGCCGCCGTCGGTGAAGATCATCGTCGCCGCGTCCGCGGGCGGCGGGCCCTCGGCGGGGAGGCCGCGTGCATAGTGCACGGAGTCGCCGCGCGCGACGAGGTGGCGCAGCGGGCCCTCCTTCGCCTCCGCCGGATCGAGGCCGAGGAGCTTACGGCACTTCTCGTCGCCCACGTGGCCGATGACCTGCATGAGGCCGACGGGCAGCTCGCGCGGGTGGAAGCGGCGGCCGTTGCCGCCACCCGCGTCCGTCGCGGGCCGGTGGTAGAACATGCCGGTCCCCTCTCCCGCTGCGCTGCCCGGCGTGTGCAGTCCGGGGACGGTGAGCTTCGGCGTCCCGCCGGCGCGCCATGCGTCGAACGCGGCGAAGAGCGCGCGGTTCAGCGCCGTCGCGAGGACCCGCGCGTCCGCGGCGGCGCCCGCTCCCGCCGCAGCGAGCTGCGCGGCCGTGACGCCCGCGTGGACCATGAGCACCTTCGCCGACGGCGCGAACGCCGCGCGCATGCGCTTGGCGGACAACAGATCGGCGACGAGCGCGCGCTGACGCTCGCGGTACGTGCTGAAGTCGCGCGCGGCGACCTCCCATCCAGGCAGATCGAACTCGGCGCGGAACTCGGCCTCGGGGCGCTGCGGCTTCTGGTCGTAGTAGCCCGCGTCCGCCTCCGCCTGCGCGCGCGCGAACGTCGCGTCGTCCAGGTGCGCGAGCTCACCGACGCGCGCGAGGTCGTGGTTGCCCGCGAGCAGCGTGACCTGCTCCTCGGCGTGCGTGGTGAGCCAGCCGAGGAGGCGCGCGCTGCCCTCGACGGCGGCGACCCGCTCCTCGCGCGGCCCGTAGTCGAAGTAGTCGCCCATCACGACGAGGTGCACGTCGCTCTCGAGCTTGTCGCCCGCCCCGAGGAGGCCGCGCGCGCGGAGCACATCCATCACGCGCGCGAACGGCGCTTGAGGGTCCCCCATCGCGACGACGCGGCGCCCGGTCACGGCGAAGGACCGCTCGGCGCCGGCGCGCTCGTGGGCGCGTTCTTTTTCTTGAGCAGCTCCTCGCGATCCTGCGCGCGCGACTCCTCGACCTTCTCGCGCACCATCACGAACGTCGCGACACCGACCAGCAGCGCGATCGCGAGGATGAGCCCGAGGTTGCCGCGCCACTGGGCGCTGCGCGGCCGCCCGAGCGTGACCGACGACGGCGATGGAATGTCGGTGCGCGAGATGCCCGTTCTCTGGCTCGACGTGCCTTCGCGCGCCGAGAGCGGGAGCCCGGAGAAGCTGCCGCTGGGGACAGGCCTGCGCGCGTCGGCGAGCTTCGGGCGGCGACCGGCCATGACGCGTCGCACGTCCCCGAGCATCGCGTACGCGCTCTCGAAGCGCCCCTCGGGCTCGAGCGACAGCGCGTGGTCGACGACCATCGCGAAGAACTCGCTGACCTTTGGCGCGACCTCGCGCACCGGGCGAGCTCGCGTGCGCGCGAGGTCCTCCGGGCTCGTGGCCTTGCCACGCGGCGGTTGGCGCGAGATCGCGAAGTACATGCACGCGGCGAGCATGTAGATGTCCGACTGCTCGCTCGCCGCGCCCGGCTCGTCGCCGCAACGCTCGGGCGCGGAGAAGACGTCGATGCGGCGCCGCGCGAGGAGGTCGGCCTCGTCGCTCGTGCGCGGCCCCATGCCCGGCGGGATCGAGAAATCGCAGAGGCGCACCGATCCGCGCGGCGTGACGAGGATGTTGCGCGGCGTGATCGCCCCGTGGACGATGCCGTGGGAGTGCGCGATCTCGAGCGCGTCCAGGACTTGCTCGGCGACGCGGAGGACCTGCGCCTCCGTCATCCCCCCCTCGGCTTTGTCCACCGTCGTGGCGAGCGGCTCGGCGTCGATCCACGGGCGCACGATGAACGGCGTGCCGTCCGTGTCGGTGCCGTCGCCCACGACCGGGATGACGCGCGCGTGGTTGAAGCGGTTGGACGCGTACGCGCCGCGAAGGAGCATCGCCCGCGCGCGCTCGTGCGTCGTATGCCCGATCATGATGCGGAGCACGACGTGCTCGCCGCTGTCGCTCGCGCCCTTGAACGACTCGTACGCCGCGCAGACGGGACCCGTGCCGAGCAGGCGTGCGAGCCGCCAGCCTCGCAGCGTCGAACCGACGCGCTTCTTGGCGAGCGCCTCCCGCTCGTTCGTCGACAGCGCGGCAGGCGCCGGCTCGGCGGGCGCGGTCGCGAGGCTGCGGATCGACACGGGGGCGCCCTCGATCGGCTCGCCATCCTTCGCCGCGTGCGGCGGTAGTCCGATGGCCGCCCTCGCAGGCGGTGTCGCGCCGGGGCTGCGAGGGGTCACGGGCGCCGGCTCGATCGGCCCGCCCGCGGCATCTTCCCCTTGCTTCGGCTCGCTCGACGCTTCCTCGCTCATCGCCTCTCGTATCGTTATATGCGACTTCTCACGTCCCAGTCGATCCATACCCGCCAGCGCCGCGCGACGTAGGGGCGAGCTCCTCGACGAGGCGGAGCTCCGCGCGGCCGACCGGCGCGAAGACAATCTGCGCGATGCGCTCGAGCGGCTCGACGACCGCCGGCTGGTCGCTCAGGTTCACGAGGAGAACGAGCACCTCGCCGCGGTAGTCGGAGTCGACGGTACCCGGCGTGTTGAGCACCGTGATCCCGCGCTTGGCCGCGAGCCCGGAGCGCGGGCGGATCTGGCCCTCGAACTGCTCGGGGATGGCCATCTGCAGGCCCGTCGGGATCTTCGCGCGGCCGAGCGGCGGGAGTGTCATCGGCGCTTCGAGCGCGGCGTGCAGATCCATGCCCGCCGCGCCGTCGGATTGGTAAGAAGGGAGCGGCACCACCACCTTCCCCACGCGCACTACGGAGATCGTCACGTCCGGTACCATCATCTCACGGTGCCTGAAGCGCGGGGCAGCGGGTAGGAAATCGTGCGGGGGCTGCGCGCCAGGCGCACAGGCGCCTACTCGACATGGGAGCGCGGCCTCGAAACGCCCCCACCCCGAGCGCCGTCCGCTACTCTGAGGAACGATGGCGGGGCCTACCTCCGGGACCGAAACGACCGACGCGCGGGTCGTCGGTCGTTACATCCTGTTCGGCGAGATAGCCGCGGGCGGGATGGCCACCGTTCATTTCGGCCGCCTGAACGGCCCCGTCGGCTTCTCGCGGACCGTCGCGATCAAGCGGCTGCACGCCCAGTTCGCCAAGGACCCGGAGTTCGTGACGATGTTCCTCGACGAGGCGCGCCTCGCCGGACGAATTCGCCACCCGAACGTGGTGCCGACGCTCGACGTCGTCGCCACCGACGGCGAGATCTTCCTCGTCATGGAATACGTGCAGGGTGAGTCGCTCGCGCGCCTCGCGCGGGCGATGCGCGCGCACGGCGGCGGTGTCCCGGCCGACGTCGCGGTGACCATCCTCGCCGGCGCGCTGCACGGCCTCCACGCCGCGCACCAGGCGAAGGA
>JAYVXL010000597.1:0-4488 GCA_043785185.1 Myxococcales bacterium | reverse complement strand
CGGTGAGCAGCGCCGCGAGCTCTTCGTCGAGGGGCTCGGTCATGTGGCCCTCCTCTTGTGGATGGCGCCGAGGCGTCGCACGGCGGCGGCGAGATCGGCGCGCGCGCTCCGCAGGCGCGAGCTGACCGTGCCGTCGGGGATCCCCAGCGCCTCCGCGACCTGGGACGTCGTAAGCTCCTCCACATCGTGAAGGACGAAGACGGCGCGGCGATCGGCGTCCAGCGTGTCCATCGCCTCGGCGAGGATCTCCCGCTGACGCGCGCGGTCGAGCGCGTGCTCGGGCGCGCTCGACGGCGCCTCGGCGTTCGGCGCCGCGTCCCCGAGCACCTCCACGCGGTGGCGGGCGAGGCGCCGGTGCTCCGACGCGACACGCGCCGCGAACGCGCAGAGCCAGGGCCGCGCCGGGCGCGCCGGGTCGTAGGTGTTCAATGTCTTGTACACGCGGAAAAATACCTCGTTCGCGAGATCCTCACGATCGGCCTCGGCCACCCCGAGGCGTCGCAGGACGTTCCACACGAAGCCGAAGTTTTCGGTGAAGAGGGCGCGGAATACGGCCGCCACTTCCCCTGCTTGGTGCGAGGTGGGCGGGCTCATCGAAGAATCTGAACCCCGAGGCCCGCCCCGACGTCGAGCGAGACGGTTGGGGCCGTGAACACGACGGCGCCGTTCATGTACGTGCGGTGCGGGGTGAACGAGCCGAGCGCCGAGACCGCCCCAAACGCGTAGAGCGGACCAAAGAGAAGGACGGAGGCTCCCACGCGCGCCCCCGCCCCCGCGAAGAGCGCCGACGCCGCACGGGGCGCGCTCACCTCGCGCGTCGTCGCGCGGAACGAGCCGAGCGCGCCGAGCGCGCACGCGAACGGACGCCAGCGTTCGCCCGGCAACGCGGCGCACGCGCTCACGAGGCCCAGCGCGCGCGCCGTCTCGATACGACCGCCACCCGGGATCGCGTCCGACGCAGGAAGCTCGAGCCGCCCCGCCACGCCGAACGACCAGAAATCCCATAGAAGGCTCGCCCCGACTCCGAGGCCCGCGGTCGGCGCCGGCGCGCTCGCCGCGATCCCGAGACCGTCGACCTCGAGCGCGACGCCGAGCGCGCGCGGCGACTCCTGCGGCGTCGCCGTTTTGTCGGGCGTCAGTGTCGCGGGGGCCGGCGGCGCCGGGGGGGTGGCCTCGCCATCGGGCGGCGGCGGCTCCGTGCGTGCGGGCTCCTTCGGCGGCTCGGCGGGCGGCGCGGCCGTTTCGAGATCGTCGATCGCGATGCTGATCGCGAGCGCGAGGCTCTTCACCACCTCGCCGCAGTCGCTGGTCGTCGTCGGGAGCGCGCGCTCGCCCAGCGACACGCCCGCGTCGTCGAGGATCTTGAGCTCGGCGGCGTAGCCGCGCGGCCCGCGCTGGATCTGCGCGACGATCGTGCGGTTCGCCGTCGGGAAGAACGGGTCGTAGCCGAGGCGGTCGGCGACGGCGCGCCGCAACGTGGCCTCGTCGGGGCACGCCTGCGCGCCAGGGCCGCGCACGTACGTGAGGCGCGACGTCGGCGCCGCGCGCGCCGAGCCGGCGAAGGCGACGGCCGCCACGACCACGGCGAAGCCGACTCTCATCGCCTCTCGACGCTAGAGCAGGACTCCCTCGAAGGGAACGTTCAATGAGGAGGGTTGCCCGGCCTCAGCGAATCACGGTCCCGGGGGGCGACCAGGACAGCTCGCCCACGTCGCCCCCGCCGAGCGATTGCCGGGTGTCGACGATCGTTTTCGGCACGCCTCCGTCCGCGGACACGACGTCGATCACGTGCCTTTGCGCGTACGCGATGAGCCCGTTCGCGCTCCAAGACGGACGCGCCGGCGAAGAGACGAAGGCGAGGGACGCTCCGCTCTTGCACGCGTCACCGGCCGCGTCGAGGCGTACGACTCGGAGCCCGCAGCCGCCCGCGATCGCCAGCCGCGTGCCGTCGGGCGAGACGGTCGCCATCGAGATGCCCCCGTCGACGTCGGGCACGAGGAGGTGGTGCTCGCTGCCGTCGACCGCGCCGATCTCGATGCCGCCGCGGCGATCGAAGATCAGCGACGCGCCGTCTCGGGTGAATACCGGGTGCCCGTAGTTCGAGTACCAGGCCTGCCCCGGCGGCGGTCCTTTCACGAACGAACGCGTGTCGGCGCCATCCGCGGCCGCGATCCAGATATCGACGTCGCGCGTGAACGCGATGCGCTTGCCGTCGGGCGACCACGCCGGGATGGCGTCCGCCCCATGGGTGATCTGCCGGGACTGGCCCGTCGTCAGATCCCGCACCCAGATTCCCCCGGGTGCCGCGTACGCCAGCGCCTTTCCGTTCGCGGAGAACGCCGGGGACCCCGCGGCGCCGCCCAGGTCGAGCTTGCGGAGCTGCGATCCGTCGGCGCGCATCACGTAGATGCTCTGGTCGCCGGCGCGCCCGGACGTGGCGAACGCGAGCCAGACGTCGCTCGGATCCGTCGAGGCGACGGGCGCGCGTTCGCTCGGGAGCGCGGAGGGGTCGTCGGCGGAGCCTCGAGGAAGCGGCTCGCCGGGCGCGGTGGTCGTGTCCGTCGTGACCTTTCCACCGCACGCGAGGGAGAGGACCGTCGAGGCAGCGAAGGAGAGCAGGCGTTTCATACCGTCTCTTGGTTGCCGCCCGCGCTCCTCATTTGAAATTCGTTCGGCCGTCGTGGCTGCGTGCGTCGGCGCGAACGCCTCTCTACCGCCGCCCGCGTTTTGCTCAGGGCGTGCACGGCGGCGCGGCCGCGCACGCGATCCCCACAGAGCCGAGCGTCACCAGCTTCGTGGCGACTTGGGTCGCGAGATCCCATCGCCAGACACGCGTGATGGCGGTGTCTCCTTCGAAAAGGTAAAGGGTGCGTCCCAGGACCAGCGGCGCAACGCCGCCGGGCGCGGAGAATCCGCGCACTTGGTCGGCCGCGACGACCGCTCCCGTTCTCGGGTCGATCTGGAGCATGAGCCCCGCGTTGCTCACGGCGAAGAGGCGGTTATACGCGTCGGACTGCATGAGCCCGTAGAAGTACTTGTCCGAAAGCGGCGTGATCGGGCCAACACGCGTGGTCGCGAACGTCGAGAGATCCGCGCGGACGAGTGTCGCCTGGGCCGTCGGCCCAGGCGGGAAGTCGAGCTCGAAGAGTCGCTCCGCGCCGTCGACCCGCACCACGGCGAAGTCGCCGTCGTTGCCGCCCGCTTGGGACGCGTACCCCGTCGGCTCGCAGTCGAGCGTCGTCGTGTCGATGCGATAGAGCTTCCTGTCGCTGTACATGACGTAAGCGACCCGCCCGCGCGTGACGGCGATCGCGAGGGGTTTGACGTCGAGCGTGATGGGGCACTTCGGAACGCCGATCGACGTGATGAAGAAGGGGCTGGAGGGGTCGAAGCCGAAGAGCTCCCCGCTGTACGACAGGGCGTACGCCGGTGTGCCGCTCGTACAGCCCGCCACGTCGGGTGGGCCCTCCGGGTTGGGATCCACCGGCGGCAAGCCTCCGTCGCTCGGCGCGCTGTCCGGCTTCTGCGCCGCGTCGCTCGCGGCGTCGTTTCCGCCGTCGCGATCGCGCGACGCGTCGCCGGCCGCGTCGAGCGTCGCGTCCGTCTCACGGCCGCCGTCGGCCGGACGCCCTGCGTCCTGGGCCGGCCTCTGCGCGTCGGAGCCGGTATCCCCGTCGGTGCCGCCGTCGCGGAGGGGAGCGGGAGGCGTCGCGATCGGTGGCTCGCCGGGCGTCGGCGTCGGTTCGCCGCCGTCGAGCAACGCTCGACCTCCACATGCCGCCGCGGTCCACGCGCCCAGGGCCATCAAGAGGACTGTCGCTCGGGTCATGATGGTGCTTGGTGGCGGCCGGACGGATTCATTTCGAATTGCGCCGCGGCTCCGCGGGCCTTCCTACGGAGTGCGCGGACCAACGCGCCGGACGAACGCGCGCTCGAGATCGACGCGTGGCGCCGCGAGGACCTGCGGGCTGTTCAGACGCACGCGCTCGCCCAGGAGCGACACGTCGTCGTTGGCCACGACCTCTACGCTGCCGAGGCGCGCGCGGTGGTGCTGGCCGTCGGCTTCGGTCACGATGTCGCCGTCGCTGCGGGTCGTCACGTTGGCGCCGGCGTCGAGGGCGATGCCCGCGCCGGCGACCAGATCGATCGTCTCGCGCGCGTTCACGTTCAAGCGCGCGCAGTCGAGCGACAGATCCCCCGTCGTCGCGACGCGAAGCGACGCCGCGGAGAGCTCCACCGCCAGCCCTTCAGGGCGCACCGCGATCGTCAGGCACACCTGGCCGTCGGGCGCATGCAGCTGGATGAGCCGCCGTTCGGCGCCCACGACGCGCATCGCGTAGCCACCGGCCAGTCCGCACGGGGGAGCCGTGTCCACGGCCGCTTCGTTCGCGCGCCCGCGCGCCAGGGCACTCGTCGTCATGACATCCTCCATTCGACCCGAAACGGCATCGTCCCGAGCTCTTCGGGCAAGTACGGGCGCAGCGCCGG
>JAYVXL010000596.1:0-4492 GCA_043785185.1 Myxococcales bacterium | reverse complement strand
CGCCGCCGAGCGCCTGGGCCTTCACGCGAAGCATCTCGGTGATCGCGCGCGAGTCGTTGACCGGGCGCGTGTTGGGCATCGCGCAGACGTCGGTGAAGCCGCCGGCCGCGGCGGCGGCGAGGCCCGAGCGCACGTCCTCCTTGGACTCCTGGCCGGGCTCGCGCAGGTGCGCGTGCATGTCGATGAGGCCGGGCACGAGCAGCTTGCCCGCGCCGTCGATCGCGCGCACGCGCTCGCCCGTCACGCCCGCGCCGGCGCCCGCGCCGACCCGCGTGATGCGGCCGTCCTCGACGACGACGTCGACCACCGCGTCGAGAGGCGCGTCGCCGCCGGAGACGGCGCGCACGCTTCGGAAGACCAGGGCCGCGCTCTTCACGAGGCGCTTGGGTAGCACACCTGTCGCCTCACGGGAATTCGTGCGGGCTCAGGCTCGACGGCGCCTCTTCGATCTCGAAGTCCGGCCGGCTGGCGCCTGCCAGAAGCATCCGCGCGCGGGCGCGGCATACGTGCGGGAGGCGCGACTCGCCGGCGAGGATGAGATCGATGCGCGCGCGCGCCAGATCGCCCGCCTTGAGGAAGTACCAGCCGCGGAAGAAGCTCTCCATCGAGCGCTGCAGGTCGGGGTCGAAGCGGAGCGCGGCCTTCCAGCCGAGCCGCAGGCCAGGCGCGCGGTCCATCGTCATCGCCGCGGCCACGTGCTGCGCCGCGCCGCCGCGATCGCCGAGCTGGAAGTGCGCGTGCGCGAGGAGGAGCGCGCCGAGCGGGGTCGGGATGTCCGCTTGGGCGGCGCCGAGGAGGGTGCGCGCCTCCTCCGCGTGCTGATCGCGCAGCACGAGGATCGTGCCGAGGAGCGATCGAGCCGCGTAGGTCAGGCGATCGTCGAGCGGCCCCGCGAGCAGCTCGCGGACGCGCGCCTCCGCCTCGGGCAGCCGGCCCTCGAGCTCGAGGCAGAGCGCGACGTTGTACCGCGACGCGCGCGCCGCGCTGGGGAGCCAGAAGCGCGTCGTCCGCTCGAAGCCGCGCCGCGCCGCTGCGTAGTCGCCGCGCGCGAGCGGGCGCATCGGGGCGAGCAGGGACCAAATGCGGAACGTGAAGTAAACGGTGAACGCGAGCGGGACGAGCGGCGCCCAGAGGACGAAGACGTCGACCCAATCGGGCGCAGGCTCGCTCGGCACGCGGAGGAGGTTACTCCGTTTGGCCGCTTCCGTACCCCGGCGGCGGCGGCTTGGTCGGCGCCCGGTGCGGATCGGACGCCGCGGAGCTCGGAGTGGGCTCGTCGTCGTCGTCCTCCTCGCGGCGCGGGTCGACCGCGGCGACCACCTCCTCGACGAGCCGGCGGCGCGCGGTGGCGGACTTGGCCGCCGAGGGCACCGCGGCCTTCTCGTCGATGAGAACGTGCACCATGACCTCCCGCGGCGGGATCGTGGGGCGGTCCTTGGCGCGGTCCTGCTCGGCCTTGAGCTCCGCTTCGACCATCTCGGCGATGAGGTCGCGCTTCTCCGCCATGGGTCCTATGGTAGCGCGTTCGGGACCGCGCGTCGCGAGAGCAGGTTGGCGCCCCGCCGGCGGCTCAGAAGACGCCGCGGACGCCGAGGACGCGCGGCCCGAGGGCGCCGACGTGGACGCTCGGCGCGGCGGGTCGTCGCGCGGCGTCCGCGCCGCCGCGGGCGCCCGCGCGCGCGCGAAAGCCGTCGCCGATCGCGCCGCCGAACGCCTGGCCGAGGAGCGCGCCGGCCAAGACGTCGCTCGCCCAGTGGCGGTCGCCGACGACCATGCCGAGGCCGATCGCGCCGGCGAGCGGGTAGCCGACGAGCGGGATGAGGAGCTCGTCCGGCGCGTAAGCGTGGAGCGCGGCGACGAGCGCCACCGTCACCGACGTGTGCCCGCTCGGCCACGCGCCGAAGTCTCCGCCGAACGGCGTGAACGTGCGCGCGAACTCCGGGTGATCGAGGCGACCGTCGGCGTTCGGATCGCCGCCGTTGAGCGGGTAGGCGCGCCCGGTGCCCCATTTGAGGAGGCCGGTCGCCGCGAACGTGACGACGACCGCCTGCGCGGCGGCGCTCCCCGCCGCGGCCGTGTCGTCGTCGCCGCGCGCGAGGCCGAAGGCGTAGAGCGCGGGCGCGGCGATCGCGGGGACGAGCCAACCGGCGTAGAGCGCGGCGTCGGCGTAGCCCGGGGAGGTGAGGTGGCGCTGGGTCGCGACGCGCAGCGAGTGGTCGACACCGCCCTGCGCCATGGCCCCGGTGACCAGCGCCGCGCCGGCGAAGAAGAACACGTTGGTCGCCCGGAAGGCGGCGACCACGTCGTCGCCCAGCCCGTCGAGCGGCGTCGGCGGCGCCGCGTGCGCGGAGGCCGGCGCGGCGAGCGCGGCGGCGAGGGCGAGCGCCGCGGGCGGAGTGCGCACTCAGAGCTCGCCGCGTAGGCCGATCGCGCCTGGGCCTAGGACGAGCCCGGCCCTCGGGGCCGCCGCCCCCTGCGTGCGCCCGAGCAGCCAGGCGGCGAGCGCGCCGCCCACGAAGAGGCCGGACGCCGCGAGCGACAGGTTTCCGACGACGCTCAACGTGCTGACGCTATCGACGTCCGACTGCGGGCAGCGCGGCGCGCACGTCGACCGGAGGTGCGACGCGTCGGTCGACGCCTTGACCTCGAACGCGACGAAGCTCGCGAGTGACACCGTCGCGAGCGTTCCCAGAATCCAGACGAGCGGGGACGTCTGCGGCGCCGGCGGGGCCTGGACGACGACGACTTGCGGCGGCGGCGGCGCGACGACGGGCGGCTTCACCGGCTTGTCCTTGGACGACAAGGTGACGGTCACCGGGCGCGCGCGCTCGCCCTCGTGCACGACGACGGCCTGGTCGACGGGGACGCGACCGGGGCTCTCGACGTGCAAGAGATGCTTGCCCGGATCGAGCTGCACGGCGCGGCCCGACGCCGAATCGACAGGCGCCCCGTCGAGCGAGACGCTCACGTCGACCAGATCGCGCCCCTCGTCGTCGCGCGCCGCCACCACGAGCGACGGGATCATCGCGCCGAGCGTCGGCAGCCACGCCTCGCAGTCCTGGCGCACGACCGCCGGGCACACGCTGCGCGTGCAGATGAGCAGCTGCTTTTGCGCGTCGACGAGCTTCCCCTGCTTTTGCAAGCGCTGCGCCTCCTCGGACGCCGACGCGCAGTCGGCCTTGTCGCCCTTCTCGCCCTTGTCGCCGGCGGCGCGCGCGAGGCTGGGCGCGGCGACCGCAAGCGCGAGGCCGAGCGCGACGAGGCAACGGACGGCGAGCGGGGCGGAGGCGATCGAGCGCATGGGGTCGCGCGCGCCTCAGAGGCACTCGCGTTTGTAGATCTTACGACCTTCGCTGTCCCGCGTGTAGGGAGGCTTGCACGCGTCGGCGGCGCTGTGCCCGGGCCGCGCCCTCGGCGGCGGCGGCGCGCCCAGCGGCGCGGCCCCTCTTGGCGCCGCCGCGCTCGGCGGCGACGGCGCGGCGGTGGGCTCGAAGGAGGACGGCGACGGCTCGGTCCACGGCGCGAGCTCCGCCGGCTCATTGCGCGTCGGCGCCGCGTGCGCGCGCGCGCGGGCCCACAGCACGACGCCCGCGACGATCGCCGCCGCCGCGATGACGCCGGCGACGAGCGGCCACGCCGCCCCGCGGCGCCGACCTCGCGGCGGCGGCGGCCCGCTCAGGCGCGGGGCGTCTGCGCCGTGACCGGGCGGAGGCGCAGGGCTCCCGTTTTGCACCAAGGGCAGCTGCAGCGGCTCCGTCGCGACGACGCTCGGCTGCGCGTTCGCCTCCGAGCCGGGCGCCGCGCCGTCCGAGCCGTCTGCGCGCAGGGGGACGCCCGGCGCCGACGTCGCCCGGCGCACCGGACCCGTCGTTGCCTCCGGCGCGCGGTCGAGCGCGAGGATGGCCTCGGCCCGCTGCGCGAGCTTGTCCTTTGCGCGCGCCGCGACGAACGCGCCGACCTCCGACGCGGGCGGCAGCGCCACCGCCTTCTCCAGAGCCAGCGCCATGTCGCGCGCCGTCGGGAAGCGCTTCTCCGGCCGCATCGACAGCCCGCGCATCACGACGTCGTCGAGCGCCGTCGGCACCGCCGGTGACAGCGCGCTCGGCGCCTGCGTCACGCCGACGAGCACGCGCTCGATGATCCGCGCCTCGTGATCCCCCACGAAGAGGACGCGCCCCGCGAGCGCCTCCCACAGCGACACCGCCGCCGCGTAGACGTCGGTGCGGCGGTCGACGTCTTTGCCGGCGAGCTGCTCGGGCGCCACGTACGAGAGCTTTCCCTTCAGCTGTCCGGCTTGCGTCTTTTGCACACGGTGCGTCGCCGTCGCGATGCCGAAGTCGGCGATGCGCGACGCGCCGTCGACGCCGACGAGGACGTTGTGCGGCGTGACGTCGCGGTGGACGATGCCGAGCGGCTCACCCGCCGCGGTCACGGCTTCGTGCGCGGCGTGCAAGCCGTGCAAGACGTCGACGAAGATGGCCGCGGCGATGGC
>JAYVXL010000595.1:0-4494 GCA_043785185.1 Myxococcales bacterium | reverse complement strand
TCAGCGGGCACACGACGTTCAGCTTCACGAGCGCCGCGCTCATCTGCGCGCATCACTTCCAGCACGAGCTGCTCGGCGCCCCCTACGACGCGCTCACGTGCGGCGTCGGGTACGCCGTCGCCACGTCGACCGCCGCGCTGCGTGTCGTCGGGGACATGCACTTCGTGAGCGACGTGCTCACCGGCGCGCTCGTCGGCACCATCGTCGGCTACGGCGTGCCGCTCCTCCACTACCGCCGCTCCACCCTCGGCGCAGCGGACGTCGCGGGAGTGCGCCTGCGCCTCGTCCCCGCCGCCGGCGGCGCGGGCCTCTCGGGGACGTTCTGATGCGCGCCCGCCTCGCGCCCCTCGCGCCCCTCGCGCTGCTCCTCGTCGCGGCGCCCGCGCGCGCCCAGAAGCTGGACCTGCCGCCGCCGAAGGAGGACAACCCGCCGCTCAGCCTCCTCCCGGACCACCTCGTCGACCGGACGATGGGGCGCTCCTGGGGCGACCCGCCCACGCGTACGTTCTTCTCGACCCAGGTGGACGTCGGCTACGTCTACATTCGCCCGCGCCTCGCGCTCGGCTACGGCAGACCGTTCACGTCGTGGCTCGGCGTCGAGGTGAACCCGCTCGCGCAGACCGCCGGCCTCGGCGGCTACGGTGGCGTGCGCTTCTCGCTTCCGTGGCTCGACCTGCGCGTCGGCTCTCGCTACTTCTACTCGTTCTTGCGCAGCAACCTCGTGCCGGCGCGCAGCTACTCGCGCCTCGACCTCGATCTCGACACCGGGACGCCGACGAAGATCCTCACGCACGAGGCCGAGCTCACGGTGACCCTCCCGCTCGGCCCGGGGCGCGTCCAGCTGCTCGGGAGCTACTCGTACATTACGGGCGTGCCTGACGGCTCGTACGCGTTCGAGGAGACGCTGCACCTCATCGCGAGTCCGGGGAGCATCTGGCGCGGGCGCGCGGGCTACTTCCTCGGCCTCGGGTCGCGGGGTCAGTTCTCGGTAGGTCTCGTCGCCGAAGCGCTCGGCGCGCCGTCGCGCGACGCGCGCGTCACCGTGCGCACCGGGCCGGTGATGTCGCTCGCGCTGTCGCGCCGCGTCGACGTGCGCGGCTGCTTCGTCGTGTCGGTCGTGAGCCCCGACACCATCGGCCTCGTGGGCGGCGACTTCACCGAGCTCGGGCTTCGTTACCGCTGGGCCACAGAATGACCGTGCGGCTGCGCGCGGATTCCCACCACGCACCACACGGACCTTGCCTCCACGCGCCGTGCAGCGAACCATGTACGCCGTGCCTCGCCCTCCCCGCGCCCTCCTCGTCGCGCTCGCGCTGACTTCCGCCCTCCTCGTGGCGGCGGCGGCGGCGGCGTGCAACGCGCTGTCGGGCGTGAACGACCTCACGGAGGTCGGGGATGGCTTCGACGCGGGCGCCTTCGACAGGCTCGCGCCGCCGCGCGACACGGCCGCGCCGCCGCCCCCTCCGTCCGACGCGCACGTCCACGACTTCGACGCGTTCGCGCAGGACGACGCGAGCCTCATCGACGCGGGGACGGTCGACGCGAACGCGGGCCTCTGCGACCAGCTCACGATGCTCCTTCGTTTTGACGGCACGACGAACAGCTCGCAGGGCCAGGCCGCCGCCAGCGCCACCGGCGTGGGCTTCGCGGCGGGAAAATTCGGCCAGGCGCTCAACGCGAACGGCAGGGTGCAGGTCGACTACTCCGCGAACGCCGGAGCGACCGTCTCGTCGACGCGCGGCACGGTGGCGATGTGGCTCAACACGCAGTGGTCGATTCCCTGCAACGCGAACCACCTCTTCTGCGGCATCGACGACACCGGCCTCTACATGGACTGCGAGCCGCCGGGCTACCTCGGCGTCTACGTCGATCAGCCGCCGTCGAGCAGCGTCGGGCCGAACCTCCCGCCCGCGTCGAGTCAGCCTGTCTGGGTCAAGGGCGGCTGGAACCACCTCGTCGCGACCTGGTCGCTGTCGCCTCCGCTCATCACCATCACGCTGAACGGCTCGCTCGTGCAGCAATCGGTGCTGCCGTTCACCGTGCCCAACCCGGTCGCCGCGGTGTTTCACGTCGCGTCGAGCGGCACGCCCACGCTGGCCTTGATCGACGACGTCGCGGTGTGGACGCGCCCGCTCAGCGCGGCGGAGATCCACACCGTCTACCTGAGCACCACCTCGATGGGCGACGTCTGCAGCCTGAGGTGAACGGCGTCGAGGTGACGCTCGGATCGTCGTCGCGCGCGATCGTGACGTCGTCCTCGAGGCCGGCGAGGGCGGGTGCGAGCTTCTCTCAAGGCTCCCATGGGCGCAGTTGCTTCGCCGAACGTTCGACGTGGACGTTCGCGCGTGCGCCAAGTGCGGCGGCCGACTCCACGTCCTCGGGACTGTGACGTCCCCCGCCGACGCGCGCGCCATCCTCGAGCGTCTCGGACTCACAAGCGACGTTCCCCCCACGTTCCGCGCACGTGACCCAACGGCCTACGATGCGGACGGCGCCGGCGAGGAGAACGAGGCCGAAGGGTGACGCGCGGAGGCGCGAGGCGCCGAGGTCGACGTGCGCCCTTGGAGGGGGTCAAACTGGTCCGCTTGCTGGCCGAGATCCGATAAAGACTGGCGGGAGGCGCGCTCGGCATGCCGAACGTAATCGCGTAAATCCACGTAAAATTTACATAATTTGTCTTATGCGCCTTTTGGGATCTTGGCGTCCAGCCCGCGTTTAGGTCATATTGGTCCGCATGCGGAAGATGTCCCTCGCCGAAGCCAAGGCCCACATCTCTGAGCTGGTCGACCAGGCGGAGCACCGAGGCAAACGCACGATCATTCTTCGTCACGGCAAACCCGCGGCCGCCATCGTGCCCGTGGACGTCGCCACGCCGAAGCAGCCCCCCGTGCGCCCCGTGCTCAGCGAAGACGACGTACGCCGCAGCGTCGAAGCGTTCATCGCGGAGTTCAGCGCGAATGATCCAGATGTATCGGCCGTGGAGGACCTCCGCGCCGGTCGTCGATGAAGTACGTTCTGGATGCCTCTGTGGCGGTCGCGGCGCTCCGCACGACCGAACCCGGCCACGCCGCCGCACTCCGACGCTGCATGCCGCTCTTCGCCGGAAAGGACGAAGTGATTGTTCCCGCGATCTTTGACGTCGAGGTCGTCGCCGCGCTCGTTCGGCGAGGGGCCGCCCCGGACAACGTCGCCGCGTTCCTCGAGAGGCACTTCGCCTCCCGCACCCTCGTCACGATCGGCCCGCGCGCTGCGCGCGCTGCGCGCGCAGTCGTCGGCGTCACACGCCTTCGTGCCGCTGACGCGCTCTACGTGTGGCTCGCAGCGCGTGAAGCTTTACCGCTCGTCACAGCCGACACCGAGATCCTTCAGCGCGCAGCGCTGGCCGGCGCACAAGCCGTCCCGCCTTGACCCTCCCCGCGCGCCCGTGGGACCCACGCCAAGCGCCGCGGGGTATCCGCCTGACCGCGCGAAGGAACTTGGCGCCCGTCGGATTCACTGCGCTTGGTACGTGTCTACACACTGACTGAGCTGGTCCCTCACCGTTGACGCGTTTTGGTTGAACGCATCCCCCGTGAGGCCCGGTTTGCCTGCCGTCTTCTTCGCGCCTGCGCCGAACGACCCACCATCGCGATTTGTGCACCAGGGAAATCGCCAAAGCCTCGGCGCCGAACTCAGTGATGGGGTAGCGGCCCCCGTCGCTCCGAAATTCAGGATGCCGCGCAGCAATCGCTTCGATGCCGGCAATGCAAGCCGGCATGTGGAGAGGCGCGAGTGGGACGATGCGGCGTAGACTCGCGAGCAGCGCGCCATCGACGATCGCCGGCTGCACGTGCTCGGGGCCGCCGTGGACGACGCGGTGCCCCGCGACGCTCACGCGTTGGAGACCCCGCTCCGCGAGGAGCTCGAAGGCAAGGTCGAGCGCTGCCCCGTGATCTTCGCAGGTCGCCTCGCGTTCGGTTCGGGCCATCCCCTGTCGGATCCACGCGCGCGCCTTTTCGGGCTGGCCGCCGATGCGCTCGACAGCACCTTCGGCAAGGCGGCGTTCGCTCTCGTCGTTGATCTCAAAGAGCGCGAACTTCAACGACGAGGAGCCGCTGTTGACGGCAAGCACAACGGTCGCAGCTGCCGTATCGAGGGTCGTCACGTGCTTGCCCACGTCCAATCCCGAATCTCCGGCATATCCTCGAGGTGCTCGGCGACGTACGCAGCGGTGCTGCGCGAGCATACGTAGGCACTCCTCCGTGCGCTCCCGTGCGTCGGCGATCTGCCGCCGCGAACGCCGAATGGCATCCATGCAGATGTCGAAACGGCTCGTCTGGTTGAGCACGACCATATCGAACGGCGTGGTCGTGGTCCCCTCCTCCTTGTACCCCCGGACCTGAGGGATCCCTGGTCTGTTTATTGCATAATACATATACATCTGTCCATCCGGCGAGTCTTGCGGCATAGCGACGATCATGATCGACTTCCACACCGTGGGCACGACAGGGTTCG
>JAYVXL010000594.1:0-37328 GCA_043785185.1 Myxococcales bacterium | reverse complement strand
AGCTGGCGGGGGTGACGATGATGGATCGCACCGTGACGCTTCGCGAGCACTACTTCTCGACCCGCTGAGCGACGCGGCTTCGTTCGCCGCCCGCGCATACCCCGTCGAGACGTCTTTCGGTCAGAGGTCGTACGCATCGCGCGTACGGCCTCTTTTTGATTTATCGCTCCCGCGACCTCGCGAGCCTAGGCCGCGTGGCGGCGGCGCAGCTGGACGCGCATCAGATCGAAGCTCGGAGCATCGAGCCCGCGGGCGCGGCGCAGCAGGAACAGCGCGTGATGAATCTCCGTCTCGTCCGGCGGCCGCGTCGTGCCCTCCAGGCGGTTTCGCTCGCGCGCGAGGTTGTCGGCCGCGGTGAGCTCGTCACCGTCCGCCGCGTCGAGGTAGGCCAGCGCCTCCTCCAACGAAACCGTCGCCAGTGTCCTGATCACGGGATTTCTCGCCATCCAGTCACCTCGTTGTCGAGTCACGAAACAAGACGAAGTCATTTGCGCGAGCGGTACGCCCTGCGGCGCGACCGCGACGTTGATCACCCGCTGCAGGCCGCGCGACCGCAGGCCGAGCGCGAGCGGTCGCATCGCTTGCAAGAGCGCCTCGACGTAGAAGTCGAGCTGGACCGCGGGCGCCGCGCGGAGGACCGCGGGGCGCGCATCGAACAGCCCGCCTCGCCCCGCGCGGAGAGCGCGCAGCAAGCCCGCGGCTGCCTGGCGCTGGCCGGCTGCGCGTGCACCGCGCGGCCGAAATCGCGCGCCCGCGTGCGTCGGGGAGCTCGTCAGGAGTCGCCGGTTGATGAACTTCGGAGGCCCGGGGGGTGCTGCGCGGCCCTTTGCCGCGCCCTCCGTGGTGCGTCGCCCCCCTTTTACTGCGCCCCGTTCGCCTTCGGCTTCCGGCATCGCCCCTCGCCGCTAGTTGTAAATCTGCGGGAAATCTGGCGTCCTTGCGGAGCGTCCGATATGTCCCCCGAGCTTCACTTCGATAAACGTAGCGCGCAAGACACGCCGCTTCCAACTTTTTCGATCGCGATTGGTGCGATATGCGCGCACGTGCGCGAGCGCGGTCGTGCTCCCCGTCTATAGTGAGGGCCGTTGAAGCCGCGTTCGAAAGAGGCGAGCCGCCCACGAAAGAGCGGCCACGACAAAGAGGCGACGCGGGACGCGCTCATCGCCGCAGGCATGGCGCTCTTCGCGAAGCGCGGGCTCGACGGGCCGAGCCTCGACGACATCTGCGCGCACGCCGGCTTCACGCGCGGCGCGTTCTACGTGCACTTCGAGGACCGCGACGACTTCCTCGTGGCGGTGATGGACACCGTGGGCCGCCGCATCGTCGACGAGCTGCTCGTGGCGGGCGGCGGCGACGGGCTCGTGTCGGCGATGCACCGCTTCGTCGAGGCGAGCGCGTCGGGAAAGTACCCGCTCATGCCGGCCGGCGGCATCCGACCGCACCAGCTCCTCGACGCGTGCGCGCGCTCGAAGGCGCTGCGCGATCGCTACCTCGGCCTCGTCGACATGAGCGTCGCGCGCGTCCGCGAGCTGCTCGAGCGCGGGCAGGCCGACGGCGTCGTGCGAGGCGACGTGGCGCCGGCGAGCGCGGCGACGATGGTGCTCGGGCTCGTCGTGGGCCTCCAGACGCTCGCGGATTTGGGCGTTCCGATCGACCTCGGCCCGCTCGCGGCCGACGTCCTCAAGTTGCTCGGCGCCAAGCCCCAGTAGCGCGCAGCGGCGGCCGCGACCGCAAAGCGGCAGGCGCGCGCGCGTGACCGTCAGGGCTTCGGCGCGGTGACCTCGAGCCAGCGGAGCATCGCGCTGCCGGCGTGCTGCGCGTAGTCGATGCGCAGCTGCCAGTCGACCTCGCTGCCGGGCATCGCGCCGTGCACCGCCTGCGGGTCCGCGAAGAGGTGCGCGGCGCCGGGCTGCAGCTGCTGGCGAACGAGGAGCGCGAGCGAGCTCTTGAGCTGGCGGTCGAGCGCGGCGAGCTCCGCGGGCGCGCCTCCCGCGAGCGCGAGCGCGTGGCGCGTCGCGACGGCGGCCTCGCAGCGGCTCGCCACCGGCGTGAGGCGCGGCGTCACGAGCGGGCCGACCGCGAACGCCCCTGCGGCGTCGAACGGCGTCTCGCCCGCCTCGAGCTGCATCCGTCGCCCGTACGCGTGCCAGCGCACGCAGAAGTCCAAGGCCTCCGGGCTCGGCGCGCGCTCCCACAGATCGTCCATGACCTGACAGGTCCAGTGCTCCTCGCCGAAGTAGTAGCGCGAGCCGAAGAAGCGCCACGCCGGCCCGACGAGGTGCGCCAAGACGCGCTTGCTCGCCTCGAGATCGGCCGGGTCGCCGGTGATGGCGTGCGCGCGCGCGAGGGCGAGGGCCGCTTCGCCCGAGTAGTAGAGGAATTGCTCGTCCTTCGGGTGGCGCGCGGCGCGATCGTAGAGGTGCATCATCTCGCCGTCGGCGCGCTGCTGGCTGCGAAGGAAGCGCGCGAGCTCGGCGACGTTCTCTGCGAGGCTGGGGTCGAGGCCGGTGCGGACGATCTCCGCGAACGCGATGACCGTGAGCGCGGCCGAGCCGATCTCGACCTCCTGCTCGTCGCCGACGCAGCGCTGGTCCCCGCACGGCGTGATGGCGCGGTCGCGGAGGAGCCACGCCGCGCGAAGCGCCGCGAGCCCGAGCTCCGGCTCGCCCGACGCGTGCGCCGCCTGCGCGAGGAAATACGTGGCGCCGGCGTGGCGCGGCCAGTCGTACCCGCCGAGGTCTTTGCCCGTCGGCGCGTCGACGAAATAGCGGAAATGCCCGTCGGACGAGATGCCGCGCGCGAGGTAGCGCGCCGCCGCGATCGCCGCCTCGCGCACGTGCGCGGGGGTGAGCGTGCCAAGGGTGACGTCGGCGTTCGGCGGCCGCGGCGCGTCCACCACGCGCGCGACGCGGACGCGCGTGAACGTCGCGCGCGCCCGGACCTCGCGATCGCTCGCGTGGAGCCGATCGGACAAGAGCATCACGACGTCGCTCGTCCGCACGCCGACGTTCAGGCCGAGCTCGGCGATGGCGGCGCCGTGGTCGTACGCCTGGCGCGCGAGGAGATCGTCGGGCGTGACGTAGGCGGTCTGGCCCGCGAAGTCGGCGCGCACGCCGTCGCGTCCGGGGACGAGCGACATCGCGAACGCCAGCTCGGGCGACGTGAGCATCGCGCTCTCGCCCACGATGGTCTCGCGCACGACGGTGCCCTCCTCCGCCGGCACCGAGCCGTCCACGGTGCGCGCGACGAGCGCGCCGTCCTTCCATACGCTCGTGAGCACGACCCGCGCGGCCGGCGCGCGCAGCGACGCGGCGCGGTACACGAGCGCGCACGCGATCGCGAGCGCCGCCGTGAAGACCGCGAGGACGAGCGCGAGCGCGCGCGGCGTCATGGGCGATTGGACCGGCCGAGCCACAAGAGCTGCGTCGCCGGCAGCGCGACCAGGTACGGCAGGCCGAGCGCGGCGACGAGGGCGAGGATGACCGCGCCCCCCTTCCCGACCGGCCCGTAGATCCCCGCGAGGTAGCTCGCGGTGAGCGCCAGCGTCGCGACGAACGCGAGCCCGAGCAACAGGACGATCGCCGACGACGCCCGCGCGAACGCGCGCGCCCACGGCGCGCCCAGCATGAGCCCCGCGCCCGAGACGCCGAGCATCGCGACGATCGCCGCCGCCGCGAGGTCGACGCCCCACCCCCGCGACGGCAGCCCGCGAAAGACGCCGAGCGTCACGACGCACGCAGCCAAAATGTCCAGAAACCCGAAGGCGAGGCGACCGCGCACGCTCATGCGCGCGACGGTATCACGGGCTCAAAATTGCCCGTAAATGAACGGCGCTTTCGTGCTGGCGGCGGCGTTGAGCGCGAGCGCCGCCAGCGCCAGCAAGACGCCCTGCACGACCGCCGGCGCGCCCGCGAACCACGCCTTCATCCGATCGAGCCACCCGTCCGGCACCCAGTGCGTGACGGCCCCCACGGCCATCACGGCGCCGATCTGCCACGTCAAGTGCGGCACGCCGCCCGTGAGCTCGGCGATGCGCGCGAGGACGAGGCGCGCGTGCCCGAACGTGGGCGCGCGGAAGAAGATCCACGCGAAGCACACGTACTGGAACGTGAGGAACGTCGAGAGGACGCGCCCGGCACCGCGCGCCTTGCCTTCGCCGAAGCGCCGCTGCCACATGCGCGTGGCCGCGAGCGCGCCGCCGTGGAGCGCGCCCCAGATGACGAAATTCCACGACGCGCCGTGCCAGAGGCCGCCGAGCACCATCGTGATCATCAGGTTGCGGTACGTGGCGAGCGGCCCGCCGCGCGAGCCGCCGAGCGGGATGTAGAGGTAGTCGCGCAGCCACGACGACAGCGAGATGTGCCAGCGCCGCCAGAAGTCCTGGAGGCTGACCGCCGTGTACGGCGCGTCGAAGTTCGGCGGCAGCTCGTAGCCGAAGAGGAGCGAGCTGCCGAGCGCGACGTCGGTGTACCCGCTGAAGTCCGCGTAGATTTGTATGGCGTACGCGTAGACGCCGAGGAGAACCTCGAGCGAGGTGAAGCGCTCGGGGTTGCCGAAGACGCGGCCGACGAACGCGATCGTGAGGTAGTCGCCGATGAGCATCTTCTTCGCGAGGCCCTGCGCGATGAGGAAGAGGCCGCGGCCTTGCTTGGCGTCGTCGCGCGCCGGGGTGACCGCGAACTGCGGCAGCATCGCGCGCGGCCGGACGATCGGCCCGGCGACGAGGTGCGGGAAAAAGCAGACGAACAAGAGGTAGTCGAGGTACCGGTCGCACGCCTTGATCTCGCGGCGGTAGACGTCGATCGTGTAGCTCATCGTCTCGAACGTGAAGAACGAGATGCCGAACGGCAGCACGAGGCGCAGGTGCGCGGGCTTGACCGCGATGCCGAGCGCGTGCGCGACGTCGGCGAACGAGTCGACGGCGAAGTTCCAGTACTTGAAGACGGCGAGGACGCCGAGGTAGTAGACAATCGACGCGAGGAGGAGAGCCTTGCGCGCGGCCGGGTTCTCGGTCTTTTCGAGGGTGCGACCGATCCAGTAGTCGAGCGAGCTGCCGACGAAGATGATCGAAAGGCAGAGGAGCGCCCACGCCCACGGCCCGAGCGGCGCGCCGTGCTCGCGCGCCTCGTCCCACGTCCCGTAGAAGTAAAAGCCGTAGCTGATCGTGACGAGGAAGAGGACGCGCGCGAGCCTCGTCTTGTGGAGGAGCCAGAAGACGACGAACGCGAGGACGAGGAAGACGCCGTAGAGGGGGCTGTTGAACAGCATGCGGGGGGGTGGCCTCGAGGTGGCCTCGAGGGCGGCGCGAGGCCTTCGAGTATCACGAAAATCCGCGTAGGATGCATGTCGTCATATGGGCCAGACGTTTGGCAAGACCGGCCGCGCGCTCGCGGTGATGGGCCTCCTGCTCGCGGTGCCGTACGCGTCGCCGAAGCTGCGCATGCTGCGCGTCGCCGCGGCGCCGTGGGACCACGCGGATACGGCCGCCGCGCGGGCCGATCGGGCGCCCGAGGGCGCGCCAGGCGCGGGCGGGCCGCCCGAGCCGCTGAAGGTCGGCGAGGCGACGCTCTCGGCGTCGAACAACGAGGGCACGCTCACCAACGCGCTGCCGGAGGCGCCGAAGCCGCTCGAGGTCGACCCGTCCGTCCTCGCGAAGGCCGCCGGCTCGCTCGCGCTCGACGACGAGACCGGCCACGCGATGGACGCGTTCTACGAGCACCTCGGCGCGACGCTCCGCAAGGACGCGGGCGCCATCACGCGCGTCCTTCACTACGGCGACTCGCTCATCACGAGCGACTTCATCAGCGGCACCATGCGCCGCAAGATGCAGGCGACGTTCGGCGACGCCGGCCACGGCTTCATCCTCATCGCGAACGCGTGGGACTGGTACTTCCACAACGACGTGGCGCACTCGGCGTCGGACGGCTGGTCGATGAGCCGCATCACCGGCCCGCTCACCGGCGACGGAATGTACGGCCTCGGCGGCGTGTCGTTCCGCGCGAGCGGGCCGGCGTGGGCGACGTTCGCGACGAAGGACGCGAGCAAAGGGGCGGAGTTCGGCACGAAGGCGTCGCGGTTCGACGTCTATTACCTCGAGCAGCCGGGCGGCGGCGGCATTGGCCTCTACGCGAAGGGCCAGCCGCCCGAGACGCTGTCGACACAGGGGCCGAAGAAGGTGTCGCGCGTGCACAGCATCCGGGTGCCCGACGGCCCCGCGCAGCTCACCGTGAAGGCGTGGGGCGAGGGCGCGCGCCTCTTCGGCGTCGCGATGGAGCGCGACGTGCCCGGGGTCGTCTACGACGCGCTCGGCGCGAACGGCGCGCGCGTGAAGCTGCTCGAGGCGATGAACACCGCGCACTGGACCGAGCAGATGCAGCTGCGACAACCGGCGCTCGTGGTCCTGCAGTACGGGACGAACGAGACGGCGTGGGGTTGGGGCGAGGGTTACGAGGCGGTGCTGACGGGCATCGTCCAGCGCGTGAAAGAGGCCGCGCCGGGCGCGTCGATCCTGATCCTCGCACCGCTCGACCGCGCGGAGCGCGTGAGCGGAGGATTTCGCACGATGCCGGTGATCCCCAAGCTCGTCCTTTCGCAAAAGACCGTCGCGCGCGAGCAAAAGATCGCGTTCTGGAACACGTTCGAAGCGATGGGCGGCGAGGGCGCGATGGGAAAATGGGTAAAGGCGAACCCGCAGCTCGCCGGCTGGGACCTCACCCACCCCACGCCCGAGGGCGCGGAGCTCATCGGCGGGATGCTCTACGCCGCGATCATCGCCGGTTATCAGGCCTGGGCCAGCGCCCACCCCGGCGCGCCGAGGCTGCCCGCCGCGCGGTGACCCGAGATGAAACGCTCAGGGGCGTCGCGGCATCGTAGCCTGACGCCATGCCCACCAAAGCCTACGCCGTAAAGAGCGCCACCTCGCCCGTCGCCCCCTTCTCCATCGAGCGCCGCGCGCCGCGCGAGCGGGACATCGAGATCGAGATCACCCACTGCGGCGTCTGCCACTCCGACCTCCACCAGGCGAAAAACGAGTGGGGCAATTCGATCTATCCGATGGTCCCCGGCCACGAGATCGTCGGCAAGGTCACCAAGGTCGGCGCCAAGGTCACGAAGCTGAAGGTCGGCGACTCCGCCGGCGTCGGCTGCCTCATCGAATCGTGCCGCACCTGCGCATCGTGCAAGGAGGGGCTCGAGCAGTACTGCGAGGGCGGCATCATCGGCACGTACAACGGCTATGAGAAGGGCAGCAAGACGGACATCGCGTTCGGCGGCTACTCGGAGCGCATCGTCGTCGACGAGGACTTCGTGCTCAAGGTCTCTCCCACGCTCGACCCGGCGCGCGTCGCGCCGCTGCTCTGCGCGGGCATCACGACGTGGTCGCCGCTCCGCCACTGGAAGGTGGGCAAGGGGCAGCGCGTCGGCGTCGTCGGCCTCGGCGGGCTCGGGCACATGGGCGTGAAGTTCGCGAAGGCGCTCGGCGCCGAGGTCGTCGTGTTCACGACGTCGGAGAGCAAGAAGAAGGACGCGCTCGCTTTGGGCGCGCACGAGGTCGTCCTCTCGAAGGACGCGAAGCAGATGGGCGCGCAGGCGGGGCGCTTCGACTTCGTCCTCGACACGGTGTCGGCGCCCCACGACTACGACGCGACCATCAACCTGCTGAAGCGCGACGGCGCGCTCACGCTCGTCGGCGCGCCGCCGACCCCGGCGCAGATCATGGGCTTCGGCCTCATCATGCGACGGCGGAGCATCGGCGGCTCGCTCATCGGCGGCCTGCCGGAGACGCAGGAGATGCTCGATTTCTGCGCGAAGCACGAGATCATGTCGGACGTCGAGGTGATCCCGATCACCAAGATCAACGAGGCCTATGAGCGCATGCTCAAGGGCGACGTGAAGTACCGCTTCGTCATCGACATCGCGACCCTGCGCGCCTGAGCGCGCGGCGGGCCGCGCTCCGCCGGTCGTCGCCTACGGAGCTTCCGCCACCGCCGGGCTCACCGGCGGGACCGGAACGGGCACGACGGGGGCGGGCGACGGGGCGGCGGGCAGCGGCGCGTGCGCGCCCGACGGCAAGAGGCCGCTGTCGACGCGCCACGCCGCATAGCCCCGGATGATGTCCGCCGCGAACACGTTCGCGAGGAACGCGTAGCCGTCGCGCGTCAAGTGCACGTGGTCCTTCGTCGCGCGCGAATTCGGCTCGTTCGCCCACGCGGCGATCGAGCCTTCGCCGCCCATGGCGGCCAGCTGGTTGTAATACGCGCAGCCGGCGGCGCGCGCGACGCGCTGCTGCGTGGCGATGACCTCGAGCAGCTTCGGCATCGTGACCCAACCGTGCTCGGGCGTCTTCGCCGCGCGATCGGGCGGGCCGAGGAGCAGGCACGCCGCCGACGGCACGGCGCGCGCGATGCGGCCGAGGAGATCGACGAGCTGCCGCTCGTAGGTCGCGGGCGTCGTGTCGTCGCCCGCCTCGTTCGTGCCGTACGCGAGGATGACCAGATCCGGCGCGCGATGGCGCAGCTGCTCGGTGACGTGCGCCTCGTTCCAATGCAGCGCCGTCGTCGCGCGCGCGCCGTTGATGCCGAGCGCGTCGAGCGTGAGGCCGACCTGCGGGCGGTCGAGCGCCATGCCGAAGACGCGCACGTCGCCGTCGCCGACCGCGCGCACCTCCACGTGGTGCGGCGCGTCGCTCACGTCGAACGACTGGAACGCCGACGTGACCGCGCGGCCGCCGGTGGCGATGCGCCCGAGCTTCGCGCCGTCGACGAGCACGTCGAACGAGCCGCCGTGCGGCTGCTCGAGGTACGAGAGCTCGATCTTCGGCGACTTGGTCGTCAGCTCGGCCCACGCGCGCGCGCCGTGCTGGCTCGTCGCGATCGACGCGCCGCCGAGGCCGTACATTCCGTCGCCGACGAATTTGCCCTTCACGTAGCGCCCGCGCTCGCTGGCGAAGTCCTTCGTGCTGCCGACGCGGAGGCCCTCTTGGACGTAGTGCGGGTAGACGTGGCCGATGCCGACGAAGCCGCGGCCGCCGTCGCCGAAGCGCGCCTGCAGGGCGCGGCGGAGGGGGCCGGTCTCGAAGTCCGCCGCCGTGTGCGAGTCGCCGAACTGCAGGACCCGCACGTCGTCGTGCGCGCGTCCCTCCTCGAGGCGGGCGAGCGCCTCGTAGAAGCGCTTGATCGCCGGGTACCCTTCGAGCGAGCCGACCGTGTTCGGCGCGGAAGGCTGACCGATCGTGACGAGCGGGGCCGAAGGCGCCCCGCCGGCCGGGACGAACGCGGCTTGCGGGTCGGCTGGGGCGGGGTCGTCCCCGGCGACGGTCGGCGTCGCGGCGCGGTAGACGCGCGGGGAGCTGCCGACCTCATCCCCCTGCGGCGCGGGGCCGGCGCGGTACGGCGCGGCGTCCGCGCACGCGGCGAGGCCGAGGGCGCCGATGAGGCGAAGCAGGTGGAAGGGGACGGCGCGACGCACGGCGAGGGTAAATCGTGGCAGAAACGGGCTGCGGGCGCGAGTTTTCCGCCGGATCGCGGCGCGGCGCAAGCGCCAACGTCCCCGCCGCAGCGCCCGGCGGCCCGGCCCGCGCCCGCGCCCGCGGGAAGTGCTATCTCTCGGCCGCATGTGGGAGGGCGCGAAAGCAGCGATCGCCGCGACGTGGATCGCCGCGCAGATCGCGCTCATCGCGACCGCAGGACGCCGCCCGGACGGCGCCTTCGGCTTCCGCATGTTCAGCGAGTCGTCCACGATCGAGGTGCGCCTCTTTCGCGAGACGCCGCAAGGCGTCAAGGTCGAGGTCGAGGGCGGCGAGTGGGTCGCAAAGGACGCCGCCGGCGTGCCCCACCGCATCGCGTGGGGCGCCCACGTGAAGGAGCCAGGCCTCGGCGTCTTCGGCGCCAGGATGCACGCGTCGTATGGCGCGGCCGCGCAGGTGCAGCGCTGGAGCGCGGCGCTCGAGTACGTCGCCCGCCACATCCCCGAGGACGCGGAGACGCGCGCCCTCGCGCTCGAGCTCGCCGTCCGCAAGAACGGCCGCGCGCGGACGGTGACCGCCGTCGAGGCCCGGCGCTAGCGCGATGCGCGAGCTCGTCCGACGGTGGGCCGGCGAGGTCGGCGACGCGTACGTGCTCGGGGTGGTGCGGTCCATCCTCGGGGGCTTTCTCTTCTTGCAGGCGCTCTCCGCCGCGGGCGATCTCGCGCGGGTCGGGTACTTCGGCGACCACTTTCACCTCCCGTTCATTCCCGAGCGCTTCGTCGCGCCGCACGGCGCGTACGTCGTGATCGTCGCGGCGCGCATCCTCCTCGCGGTGATGGTCACGGTGGGGCACCGCGCTCGCCTCGCGCTCCTCGGCAGCGCGGCGCTCGGCCTCTACACGCTGCTCTGCGACCGCCTCGAGTTTCACCACAACCGATATTCCCTCTACTGCTACGCGCTGCTCATCGCGCTCGGGCCGTGCGATCGCGCGCTCGCGATCACGCGCGACGAGTCGCCGTCGGACGGCGCGCCGATGTGGGCGACGGGGCTCGTGCGCCTGCAGGTCGCGCTCGTCTACGTCGCGTCGGGCGGCTCGAAGCTGCTCGACCCGGACTGGCGCGACGGCCTCGTCATCGCCGACCGCTTCGCGCGTTACTCGTACCAGGCGCTCGAGCGCGGCGTGCCGCAGTCCGTCGTGGACGCGTTCACCACGCCCGCGGCGACGAGCGCGCTCGCGAAGGCGGCGATCGCGACCGAGCTGTTCCTCGCCGTCGGCCTGCTCGACCGCCGCACGCGCGTCTTCGCGCTGTGGTGGGGCACGATGTTCCACTTGACGATCGAAGTGACGAGCAAGGTCGAGATCTTCACCTGGCTCACGCTCACGATGTACGCGCTCTTCGCGACGCCCGACGTGCGCGGGCGCAAGCTGCTGTTCGACCCGACCCGCCCGCGCGCGCGCGTTTGCGCCCGCGCGGTGCGCGTCCTCGACTGGCTCGCGCGCTTCGACGTAAAGCCGTGGGCGCCGGACGATTTGAAGCACGGTCACTCGATCGTGATCGTTCGCCGCGACGGGACGCGCGCGACCGGCGTCCGCGCCCTCGCCATGTGCGCGCGGACGCTCCCGGTGCTCTTCCCGCTCTGGGCGCCGCTCGCGTTCGTGGCAAGCTTCACCAAAGGCGGCGACGCGAGCGCGGACGCGTAGCAGCGGCAGGGGGGGCGCGCGCGGCCCGACGCGCGCCCCGCCGCAAGCCGCCCCAAAAGGCGGCGCACCCGTCGAAACGGAGTAGGCTGAGGGCGTGCGCACGCTCCTGGTCGAGGACGACCGCAGGGTCGCCGAGGTGGTGAAGGCCACGCTCGCGCGCGCGGGGCACACGGTGGTGACGGCCACGTCGTGCAAGGCCGCCGAAGAGGCGCTCGGCAGCGGGCCGTTCGCCGTCGCGATCCTCGACATCGGCCTGCCCGATGGCTCCGGCGTCGATCTCTGCCGCTCGCTTCGCGCGCGCGGGCTCGATCTGCCCATCTTGCTCTTGACGGCGAAGGACGGCGTCGGCGACCGCGTCGGCGGCCTCGACGCCGGCGCCGACGACTACCTCGGAAAGCCCTTCGCGCCGGCGGAGCTCTCGGCCCGGGTGCGCGCGCTCGGGCGCCGCGGCCCGCGCTGGACGGAGTCGTCGCGCGCGTACGGCGCGCTCACGATCGATCGCGATCGGCGCGCGGTCACTTGGGAAGGCGCGCGCGTCCCGCTCACGGCGCGCGAGCTCGACGTCGTGCTCCTGCTGGCGTGGCGTGACGGCCGCGTCGTGGCGCGCGACGAGCTGCTCGAGCAGGTCTGGGGCGAGGTCTCCGAAGGCACGGCGGGAAGCCTCGAGGTCGTCGTCGCGCGCGCGCGACGAAAGCTGGCGCCCGGGGGCGACGGGTGCATTCGAACCGTGAGGGGTACAGGGTACGCATGGGCGCTCTCCCGCTCGAAAACCGGCTGAGGGCGCGACTCGCGGCCGTCCTCGTGCCGCTCGTCGCGGCCGTCGCCGTCGCGGCGGTGGCGCTGACGTCGCACGCGCTCACCGCGGCGGACGACGCGCGCGCGCTGTCGATCGCGCGGTCGGTGGCGCAGACGGTGCGCGTCGAGCTCGGCGAGGGCGACACCCTCGATCAGGCGGTGCACGAGAGCACCGCCTCGTTCGACGCGCGCGAGGTGAAGGTCTTCGTCGGCATGGCGGCGCCTGCGCCGGTTCCGCCGGACCTTCCGGCGGCCCTGGCCGGGACGTGCGCTTCGGTCGCGCGCGCCGATCTGCACGGCCGCGTGTGCCGCGGGGGTGACGCGTCGATGGACGTCGTCGTGCTCGTCCGGACCGACGCGCACGTCGAGGTCGTCCGCACGCTCGCCGAGTGGATGCTCGCGCTCGTCGTCGCCGCCGTTCTGGGCGCGCTCCTCGCGGCCCGCTTCGCGCTTCGCGCGCCGCTCGAGTCGCTCGTGCAGCTGGCGCGGTGGGCCGACCAGGCGAGCCCCGCGGCGCTGACCTCGCCGCCCGCCGGCGGGACGCTCGAGATCGACCGCCTCTCGAGCGCCTTCGAGCGCCTGCTCACGCAGCTGCTCGACGTGCTCGCGCGCGAGCGGGCGAGCAGCGCGCACGTCGCGCACGAGCTCCGCACCCCGCTCACCGCGATGACGGCGGAGCTCGCGGCGATGCCGTCGACCCCCGGCGACGCGGTCTCTCGGCTGCGCGCCGACGCGGCGCGTCTCACGCGCGTCATCGACGCCATCCTGCTCCTCGCGCGGCCGGCCGGCGATCGGCGCTCCGAGACGGTGGTCAACGTCGCCGACGTCGTCCGCAAGCTCGCGCCGAAGGGCGCGATCGTACGCGCGCCCGACGAGGCGCTCGTCGAGGCCGAGCCGCACCTCGTCGAGCTCGCGATCGAGAACCTCCTCGAGAACGCGGCGAAGTACGCGCCGGCGGGCGCGCGCGCGGTCACCGTCACGCGCGAGGCGGAGCTCGTGCGCGTGGGCGTCGTCGACGGCGGCGCGGCGCCCGAGGCGCGCGTGCGCGAGCAGATGTTCGAGCGCTACTGGCGGGAGACCGACGCGGGCGCGGGCAGCGGGCTCGGCCTCGCGCTCGTCCGCGCCGTCGCGCAGCGGCACGGCGGCGACGCGAGCGCGCGCGACGCGCGTGGCGACGGCGACGGCGACGGCGAGCTCGCGGGCCTCGAGGTCGGCTTCACGATGGGGCCGATCCTCGGCTGGCACGACGGGCCGCCCGACGCCGCCTGAGTCGATTTCGCTGCGGTTTTCTCGGGTTTTCGTCGCCGGTTAAGCTGGCGTTCAGCTTCGCAGCGTACGCTTTGGGCCATGAACCATCGTGGTGCCGTGCTCGCCGTCGCCGCGCTGCTCCTCGTAGCGGCGCGCGCCGCCGCGCAGGAGACGCTGCCGGTCGCCTACGACGACGCGCTCGCACGCGCGCGCGTGCGCGCGCCCGACGTCGCGGCGGCGCGGGCCAGGGAGCACGTCGCCCAGGCCGAGGTGGGCGTCGCCGGTCTGGCGCCGAATCCCACCGTGCTCGTCGGGACGTCGACGCAGGCCGCGCGACTGAGCGCGGGGGTGTCGCTCCCGCTGCTGATCCTCGGGCAGCGCGGGGCGGCGGCCGACGCGGCGCGCGCCGAGCTCGCGACCGTCAAGGTCGAGACCGAGGGCGCGTGGAACGAGGTGCGCGCTGCGACGGCGCGCGCGTTCGTGGCGCTTTGGCTCGCCGAGCAGGTCGCGGCGGCGCGTGGAGAGGGAGCGAAGCTCGTGAAGAGAGTGGAGGACGCCGTGAACGGCCGAATCGACGTCGGCTCGGCGCCGCCGGTCGAGGGCTTGCGCGTCAAGGTCGAGCGCCTTCGCGCAGACGCGGACGCGCGCGACGCCGTCGCCCAGGTGGCGAGCGCGGCGAGCGAGCTCGGGCGGTGGATCGGCTCGCCGGTGGAGCCGTACCGGACGGCGGGCGAGGCGCCCGTCCCCGCGGAGCTCCCGCCGCTCCAGAGCCTGCTGGGACGCGTCGAGAGCAACCCCGCCGTGCGGCGCGAAGAGGCGGACGCGCGCGCCGCCGCCGCGCGCGTCACGCGCGAGCGCGCGCTCGTGCGCCCTTTGATGACGCTCGACCTCGGCCTCGACGCGGCCGACCCCACGCTGCCGGGCACGTCGTACCGCGCGCAGCTCGGCGTCGAGGTTCCGCTCTGGCATCAGCGCGGCCACCAGATCGATCGCGAGACGATGGCCGGCAACGCCGCGCGCGCGCGCAAGCAGGCCGAGCGCGCGCACGCGGCCGCGAGCCTCATCGTCGCGTACCGGTCGCTCGAAGCCAACGCCGCGCGCGCGCGCGCGCTGGAGGGCGAGGTCGTGCCCGCGGCCGAGGCTGCCGCGAACGCGACCCAGGAGTCCTACTCGCTCGGGCACGCGCCGCTCATCGCGGTGCTGGACGCCGAGCGCGCGCGCCTCGACACGCGCCTCTCGCTGCTCGAGGCCCGGGCGGCGAAGGCGGTCTCGTGGATCGACGTCGAGCACGCCGTGGGGGCGCCGTGAGGTCTCCCATGCGCCCCTGTGCCGCGCTCGCCGTCGCGCTCCTCTCGCTCGCGGCGTTCGGCTGCAAGCGCCCGCCCGCCGAAGAGGAGGCGCCCAAGGTCACCGTTCGCTGCGTCGCGCCAGAGGCCGAGGCCATCGACGAGACTGTGGCCCTCCGCGGCCGCCTCGAGCCGCCGCCCGGCGGCGATCTCCCCGTCGCTTCCCAGGTCGCTGGCCGCGTCGTGCAAGTCGCCGTGCACGAGGGGCAGCGCATCGGCCGAGGCGATCTCGTGGCGAGCGTCGACGACGCGCCGTCGCGCGACGCGCTCCGGCAGTCCGAGGCGGCGCTCGTGCAAGCGCAGGCTGCCGAGGTCAACGCGGCGACGACGCTCGAACGCGCGAAGGCGCTCGTCGCGCGCGGCATCGCCGCCAAGCAGGAGCTGGACGACGCCGTCGCGCGCGAGGACTCGGCGAAGGCGACCGTCTCGTCGGCGCGCGCCGCCGCCGACCTCTCGCGCCGAACGCTCGGGCGCGTGCAAGTCCACTCGAGCTTCGAAGGGGTCGTGACGAAGATCTGGCGCGGCGCGGGCGCGATCGTCGACGGGACGGCCGCGACGCCCATCGTCCAGCTCGCCGCGACCGGCGGCGTCGAGCTCGCCGCCGACGCGACGGACCGCGAGCTCGCGGCGATCGCCGAGGGCCAGTCGGCGCGCGTCGAGCTCTCGCTCGACGGCGCGGCGTTCGACGGCAAGGTGCGCGCGCGCTCCACGGCGCTCGACCCGATGACGGGCCTCGGCGTCGTCCGCGTCACGCTCGCCGACGTCACCGCGTACCCGATCGGCTCGTTCGGCCGCGTCGTCGTCACGACCAAGCACCGCGAGGGGGTCCTCGTCCTGCCCACGACCGCGCTGCGCGGCGCGGTCCTCGACGGCGCCGAGGTCGCCCTCTGCAAGGACGGCAAGGCGGCGCTCAAACCCATCAAGGTCGGATGGCGGAGCGACACGAAGTTCGAGGTGCTCGAGGGGCTCGAGAAGGGTGACCGGGTCGCCATCGATCACGTGCTCGGCCTCGACGACGGAACGGCGCTCGAAGAAGCGAAGGACGGCAAGTGACGGTCCTCGCCTTCTTGCGGCGCCGCGCGGTCGTCGTGTGGCTGTCGACGGCGTTCCTCGTGCTCCTCGGCGCGGGCGCGGCGTACCGCATGCCGAGCGGAATTTACCCGGAGGTCGAGTTCCCGCGCATCGTCGTCGTCGCGCGCACCGGCGGCGCACCGGCCGACGTCTTCCTGACGTCGATCGCGAGGCCGCTCGAGCAGGGGCTGTCGACCGTCCTCGGCCTCCAGCGCTTGCGGAGCAAGACGATCCGCGGCGCGACCGAGCTCTCTCTCCAGTTCGCGCCGGAGACGGACATGTGGCGCGCCCTCCAGATGGTCGAGGCGCGCGTGGCCGAGATCCGCTCCGAGCTTCCGTCCGACGCCGAGGTGATCGTGGAGCGCGTGACGACGGGCTCGTTCCCGGTCGTCACGTTCAACGTCTCGGGCGCGATCGACCCGCGCGAGCTGCGCGAGACGGCGGAGTTCGTCGTCCGACCCGCCCTCGCGAACGTGCCGGGCGTCGGCCGCATCGAGGTGCTCGGCGGCGACGTGCGCGAGGTCGAGGTCGTCCTGCGCCCCGAGGCGGTGAGCGGGATCCACCTACTCCCGAACGACGTCGCCGACCGCCTGCGCACGGCGATGGGGCTCAGCGCGGTCGGCCGCGTCGACCGCGATCGACAGCTCGTCACCATCGTCGGCGACGCGCAGCCCAAGACGATCGCCGACATCGCCGCGATGCCCGTCGCCACGACCCCACGCGGCGGCGTCGTGACCCTGGGCTCGATCGCCGAGGTCACCGACGGCGCGACCGATCGCACCGTCCGCATCGGCGGTCCGCTCGGCGAGACCGTGGTGATCAGCGTCGCCCGCCTCCCCGGGTCGAGCACGCCCGAGGTCGTCGACAAGGCGATCGCCGTCACCGCCGCGCTCGCGCGCTCGCTCCCGCCCGGCGTCACCATCCGCCCCGTGTACGACCAGGCGAGCCTCGTCCGCGAGTCGATGAACAGCGTGCGCGACGCGATCCTCCTCGGCGTCGCCCTCTGCGCCGCCGTCATCGCGATCTTTCTGCGCGACGTGCGCGCCGGGCTCCTCGCGGCCGTCTCGGTCCCCATCACACTGGCCATCAGCTTCATCGCGATGAAGCTCGCGCACCAGACGCTGAACCTCATGTCGCTCGGCGGCATGGCCGTCGCCATTGGCCTCGTCGTCGACGACGCCATCGTCATGATCGAAGCGATTGCGCGGCGCCGCGACGAGGGCGACGACCCGACGGCCGCCGCATCGCGCGGCACCGCCGACCTGGCCCCCGCGGTCATCGGCACGACGCTCACCACCGTCGTCGTGTTCGTCCCCCTCGCATTTCTGGAGGGAATCGTCGGTGACTTTTTCCGCGCGCTTGCCTTCACGGTCACGGTCGCCGTCGTCATCTCGCTGGCCGTCGCCCTCGTCTTGGTGCCGCTCGCGGCCGGCGTCGGGCTCTCGCCGAAGGCGCGGCCCGAGCGCGCCCGCATGGCGCGCGTCTACGATCGCGCGGTCCGCGGCATCATGCGCCACCCCGTCTTCGCCGGGCTCGCGTTCGCGGCGCTCGTCGCCGTCGGCGTCGTGGTCGCGCCGCGCGTCCAGAGCGGGTTTCTGCCGTCGATGGATGAAGGGGCGTTCGTCCTCGACTACTTCCTGCCCGCCGGCACGTCGCTGGCGACGACCGAGTCGATGGCGCGGGCGCTCGAGAAGGAGATGAAGGAGACGCCGGAGATCGCGACGTTCTCGCGCCGCACCGGCGCCGAGATGGGCCCGGCCGCCGCGACGCAGCTCAATCGCGGCGACATCATGGTGCGCCTGAAGTCCCCGCCGGCGCGCACGCGCTCGTCGGAGGACGTCATCGCCGATCTCCGCGAGCGCATCATGGAGCACGTGCCGGAGGTGCGCATCGAGTTCGTGCAGGTGCTGCAGGACGTCTTGAACGATCTGGCCGGCAACCCTCGCCCCATCGAGGTGAAGCTCTTCGGGCCCGACTACGACAAGCTCCACGAGCTCGGAGACGGGATCGCGGCGCAGCTCAAGGGCGTGCCGGGCCTCGTCGACCTGTACGACGGCCACGAGCGCGACGCCCCGGAGCTCCGCTTCATCGCCCGACGCGACGCGATCGCCCGCTTCGGCACCACGCCGGACGACGTGAACCTGCAGCTCCAGACCGCGCTGCTCGGCGCGCACGTCGGCAACGTGCGCCGCTTCGATCGCCTCGTCGGCGTCCGCGTGCGCTACCCGAACCCCGTGCGCTTCGACGCGCAGCACGTGCTCGATTTGCCGTACGCGACGAAGGATCAGGTCACGACGTTCCGCGCGCTCACCGACGCGACGGACCACGTGACGCCGTCGCTCCTGATGCACGAGGCGCTGCAGCCGATGGTGGACGTGACCGCCGACCACGAGCACCGCGATCTCGGCGGCGTCGCGCGCGACGTCGAAGCGGTGCTGCAAAAGACGCCGCTGCCCCCCGGCTACCGCGTCGTCGTGGGCGGGCAGATCGAGGGGCAGCGCGCGACGATCCGCGATCTGTCGACGATCGGCGGCGTCGCGGTGCTCCTCGTCTTCACGGTTCTCTCCGGGCAGTTCAAGCGCCTCACGCTCGCCGCGCTCGTCCTCGGAACGGTCCCGGTCGCCATCGTCGGCGCGCTCCTCGCGCTCCTCGTCACCGGGACGCCGCTCAACGCGTCGTCGCTCATGGGCGCGGTGCTCCTCGTCGGCCTCGTCGTGAAGAACGGCGTGCTCCTGCTCGAGGAGGCCGAGAAGCTCTTCGACGCCGGTCTCGACGCCGTCGAAGCGGTGGCCGGCGCGAGCGAGCGGCGACTTCGCCCCATCGTGATGACGACCGCGGCGACGCTCGCGGGCCTCGCGCCGCTCGCGCTCGGCATCGGCGCCGGCGCCGAGCTCCAGCGACCGCTCGCGATCGCGGTCATCGGCGGCTTGCTCACGTCCACCGTCGCGAGCCTCGGCCTGCTCCCGCCGTTCGCCGTCCTGGCGCTGCGCAAGCGCGCGTAGCCGTGCCCTCGGCTACGTCTTGTGCTGCCACTCGCTGCGCTGCACCACTGGCAGCTGCAGGGCGCGCTCGCGATCGAGATCGAGGTTGCCGACGTGCAAGCTCAGCGGCGCTTGCACCCACTTGTAGATCGACTGCGTGAAGAGGCGGCCGAACTTCGTCACCCACGCGTCGAGCTTCTTGCCGTCCTCCGCCGGGAACATCGCGCCGAGGGCGAGGCGCACCTCCTCCACGCTCATCTTCTCGCCCGCGTAGAGCGCGAAGCAGGCGTCGAGCACCGGGAAGGGCATGAGGTCCTTCTCGTCCTCCATGTCGTCGGCCAGCTCGGCGGAGGCCGGTTTTTTCAGCGTCTGGCGAATTCCTTCGGAGCCCGTGGTCTCGAGCAGGTAGTCGAGGAGGTAGTTCACGACCGTCTTGGGGACGTTGGCGATGACGCTGAGCGCGCCCTCCATGTCGCCGCCGATCGTCGTGTAGCCGACGGCCTTCTCGCTCATGTTGCTCGTCTGGAGGAACAGGCCCGCCGCGCTGTTCGACCACGTCCACATGCGCTCGGCGCGAATGCGCGCCTGCACGTTTTGGCGCGACATCGCCGTGAGCTTCTCGCCAGGCTGCAGCATCGCCTCGATCTGCGCGAGCTCGCGCTCGAACGCGTCGTCCACGTTGCTGACGACGAGCGGCACACCGAGCTCCTTCGCGGCGATCTCCGCCGCGGCGCGCGTCTCCGGCGACGAGTAGCGCGTCGGCATGAAGAAGGCGCGGAGCATCTCGCCCGCCTTCGCCGCGCGGCCGCCAGCGTCCAGCGCGGCGAAGCGTGTGTCGAGGTACCTCCGCGCGAGGATGAGGCACAGGAGGCTGTCGCGGCCGCCGGAGAGCGCGACGCCGATCGTCTTGAACGCGCCGGTCTTCTCGAAGTAGTCGCCGATGCCGAGCGCGAGGGCATCCAGCAGCTCCTCGCAGAACTCCGCGCGCGGGCTCTTCCCCCGGGTGTCCGTCGGCAGAAAGAAGCTCGCGCCGGGCGGGGACGGGTACGTGAGGCCGGCGCGCGCGGTCGCGCCAAGGACCTTCACGTGGCGCACGGGCGGCGTGCTGGCGCTCCACTCCTCCTGGTCGGTGCGCCACGTCGTGTTCTCGGTGCGCAGGCGACGCGTGCGATCGAGGTCGACGGTGACCGCCGCGAAGCCCTCGCGGAAGCGCGGCGCGTCGAGGAGGAGGCGCCCGTTCTGCGCGACGAAGCCGCCGCCGTCGAACACGAGCCCATCGTTCGCGCCGACGAGGTTCGCGTACGCCACCGTGCACTGGTTGTCGCCGGCGCGCGTGGCCAGCATCTCGCGGCGCGTGGCCATGACGCCGAGGCGGAACGGCGAGGCCGACACGTTCAGGATCACCTCCGCGCCGGCGTACGAGCGGCGGCGCATCGGGCCGTCGGGCGACCACGCGTCCTCGCACACCTCGAGGCCGAGCGTGCCGAAGTCGAGGTCGAACACCATGTCGCCGAACGGCACGCCGTCGATCTCGTCGGCGAGGCCGCGGGCGCCGCGCGCGAAGACGCGAGCCTCGTAGAAGACGTTGTACGTGGGCAGCTTCTCCTTGGGGACGAAGCCGTGCACCGCCCCGCGATGCACGAGCGCGGCGCAGTTGTAGAGGTGCGCGCCGCGCGCGACGGTGACGCCGATCACCAGCGCGCACGGGAGCGCCTCGGTCGCGGTGGCGAAGCGACGCAGGCCGTCCATCTGCGCGGCGACGAAGCCGCGCCACTGCGCCAAGTCCTCTGGCGAGTAGCCGCCGATGCACTGCTCGGGCAAGACCACGACCGTGGCGCCGTCGGCGGCCGCAGCCGTCGCCACGCGCACCGCGCGGTCGACGTTCGATCGCGTGGCGCCGACGGTGGCGTTGACGCTGGCGACAGCGAGACGGACGAGCCTCATACGTGGGCCTCTTTCGTGAGCGCTTCGATCTGGCGGACGAGGCCGTCGGAGGCTACCAGCGTTCGCAGCGGCGCGCCCTCGAGCGCGCGCATCGCGGGGTCGAGCGCCTCGATCTGGCGACGCACGTGGGCGCGGGTATCGGCCAGCGTCGGCAGAGGCCCGACGCGCGCGCCGCCGCGCCAGACCGGCGTGAGCAGCGCCTCGCCACCGGAGGGGACGGCCTCGCCCTCGAGGGCGACGAGGTCATGGTCGGCGAAGCGATACGCCTGGATTTCCCCGGGGAGCGTCGCCTTGCCCGAGCCCTTCGCGATCTTCATCGTGACCTTGCCGTAGCCGTTCACGACGAGCTTCGCCACGGCGCCGATGCCGGTGGCCGCGTCGGGGGAGCAGGTGATGTTCTCGCCGACGCCGAAGCCGTCGGCGACGCCGGACAGCTCCTTCACCTTCGTCTCGTCGAGGCCGTCGGACGCGAAGATCTTGACGTGCACCGCGCCGAGCTCCGCCAGGAGCGCACGGGCGCGCAGCAGCGTCGCCGCCGACACGTTCGAGTCGATCCGGATGCCACCCAGGCGCCCGCCGCTCGCAAGGACGGCGTTGCGGATGCCGCGCTCGGTGTCGTAGGTGTCCACCAGCATGGTGATGGGGCCGGGGAACGCGTCCGCGTAGGCCTTGAAAAACGCGCGCTCCGTCTCGAGCGGAGAGACGCCGGGGCGCTCGCTCGCCTGCACGGCGAAGTGATCCATCGTGCCCGTCGCGGGGACGCCAAAGGCCTCGTACGCCGCGAGGTTCGACGACGACGACACTCCGGCGACGTACGCCGCGTACGTCGCGTCGACCGCGGCGGCGGGGTGCGTCCGCCGCTGGCCAAACTCGATGACGGCCTTGCCGCCCGCCGCGTCGACGACCCGCGCCGCCTTCGACGCGACCATGGACATGTGGTTCACGTAGCCGAGCCACGGCGTCTCGAGCAGCTTGGCGCGAACCATGTCCGTCCGCACGCGGACGAGCGGCGTGTAGATGACGAGCCGCGCGCCCGCGACGTCGAGCGGCTTGCCGTCGGTGCGGACGGCGGGGCCCGCGAAGGCGAGCGTGCCTTCCGGCATCGCGTCGATGTCGCCGTGGAAGCCGCGGATGTCGGCGAGCGCGCGCCGCAGCTGGGGGCGCGCGGCGAGCGCGGGCCCGAGCACCGGGTGGCGGTCGAGCGCCTCGAGCTCTGCCTCCCCGAACGCCAGCTGCTCGGCGTGGGCGAGGAGGTGCCGCAGGCCGCAGAACACCACGTACGCGCGCGCGCGCGGCATCTTGCGGAAGAAGACCGCCATCGAAACGGTCTGCTCGAGGCGCCCAAGGTCGGCGTGGGCCACCAGCGTCGTGAGCTGGTAGGCGTCGATCCCGAGGGTCGCCCGCGTCATTCGGTCATTGTAAGCGCTCGCGAATGAGCGCGCGCATATTCTGAGGCACCGGCGGCTTGTCGAGGCGCGCGTTCGGCACGGACTCGAGGAAGGCCTTGGCGCGCGGCGTGAACGCGCCGCCGGTGAAGAAGACCACCTCGCCGGCGAGCGTCGGGTGCGACGCTTTGAGCGCGGCGTGAAAATCCATGCCGGTCATGTCCGGCATCATCAGGTCGCAGAAGATGATGTCGAACGCGTCGCCGCGGTCGAGCCACGTGAGGACCTCGCGCGCGTCGGTCGCGGTCGTGACGTCGTACTCGCGCCCGAGCATGCGGCGGATCGACGAGCAGACGAGCGGCTCGTCGTCGACGACGAGAACGCGCCCCCGCCGCGCGGGCTGCGGAGCAGGTGGCAGCGAGACCCGCGGCGGCGCCGAGCTCGCCGGCGGAGCGGGCGGCAAGCGAACGCGGAAGAGGCTCCCCTTGCCGAGCTCGCTGCGAACCTCGATCTCGCCACCGAGGCTCGTCACGATGCCGTGGCACACCGCGAGGCCGAGCCCCGTGCCGACGCCGACCGGCTTGGTCGTGAAGAACGGATCGAAGAGCCGCTCGAGGTGCTCGTTCGCGATGCCGGCCCCGGTGTCGCGCACCTCGACGACGACTTCTTTGTCCGCCACCCGCAGCGTCACGGTGATCTGGTGCGTCGCCGCGGCGCCCTCGGGGATCGCCTGCGCCGCGTTGACGAGCAAGTTCAAGAAGACCTGCCCTAGCCGCCCCTCGTTGGCGAAGACCGGCGGCACCTCCTCGAACTCGCGCACGAGCTGCGCGCGGTGGCGGATCTCGTTGTACGCCATGTTGATCGCGGACTCGAGCACGCGGCGCACGTCGGCGCGGCCGGCCTGCTCTTCGTCGGCGCGCGAGAACGTCTTCAGATCGCGCACGATGACGCGCACGCGCTCGGCGCCGTCGCGCGCTTCCGCGATGGCCTGCTGCACTTCGCGCACGGGGGCGCTCGTGGGCATGCGCGCGAGCTCCTCCGCCGCGAAGCCGAGGTTCGCGGTGATGTACGCGAGGGGGTTGTTGATCTCGTGGGCGACGCCGGCGGCCAGGGTCCCTACGCTCGCCATGCGGTCAGCGACGAGCAGCCGCGCCTGCATGTGGTTTCGCTCGGTCAGATCGCGCGCGACGGTCGCGACCGCGCGCTGATCGTCGAGCGACACCGGGATGCCGACGATCTCGCTCTGCACGGTCTTCCCGTCGCGGCGCACGAAGCGGCACTCGCGCGCGCCCGCGGTGATGCCGCGCTCGACGAGCGCGCGCAGCTCGACCCACGTCGTCGCGAGCGAGTCCGCGTGCACGATGTCGGCGACCGGCCGCGCGACGAGCTCGAGGCGCAGGTCGTACCCGAGCATGCTCACCGCGGCGGGGTTCACGTAGAGGACGATGCCGCGCGCGTGGACGAAGATCGCGTCGGGGGAGCCCTCGATGAGCATGCGAAAGCGCGCCTCACTGTGGCGCAGCTCGGCGATGGCGCGTGAGCGCTCGAGCGCGTAGCGGACGGCGCGATCGAGCAGCGGCGCGCTGAGCTGGTCGGCGAGGAGCACGTCGGCGGCTCCGATGGCGATCGCCTCGGCCTCCATCGCCGCATCGCCCTTGTCGCAAATGAGGATCGTGGGCGCGCCGACGCCGCGCTGCATCGCCTCGCGCAGAACGGTGTTGCCCTCGCGGTGCGCGCCGAAGCGGAGGAGAACCAGGTCGCACGCGTGGGTTGTCCACGCGGCCACGGCGGTGTCGGCGATCCACTCGACCGGGCTCGCAGGAAATGCCTCACGAACCCGCGCATGCCCGCTCTCGTCCCCTCCCACGAGGAGAATTCGAATCGCCGGACCGCCGTTCATGCTGCGAGAATCGTACCCGAAGTCGGGGCCGCGCGCCGTCGGGAACCCGAGACTTCTCCGGGAACTTTCCCCTCGCGGGCCGGTCGTAGATGGGGCATGGCGAAGCTCCCTTCGGTGGCGCAGGTCTGCGAGCTCGGGCTCGCGCCGGCCGAAACCATCACCCTCAAAGGCGCTCTCCGCACGCTGGACGGCGCGACGCTCGGTCCTGCCGAGTTGTTCGACTTCGGCGCCGGCGGTCTGCGGCTCACGGGCGACGACGCGGCGGAGCACGCGGTGCGCCTCGAGGCGAGCGGCTTGCCCGCGCCGGCGTGCGAGGCCGCGCACGTCCGCGCGCCGTGCCTCGCGCCAAAGCTGACGTCGCTCGCGCGCGCGCATCTTTTGACGCCGCAGGAGCTGGCGTCGACGCTGACGGGCGACCTCGAGATCGATCGCTCCGCCCTCGGTCCACCTGCGCCGGAGGCCGACGCGCCCGCGCCGTACGCCGGCGTCTCCGCGTGGGGTCGGCTCGGCGCGGCGCTCGACGATGGGGGCCGCCCCCTCGCGCCCTACGGCGCGGCGCTCGCGGTCACACTGGCGCTCGCCGTCGCGCTCGGCCTCTGCGCGCGCGCCATCGCGCGACGGCGCCCGCTCTTCGCGGTGCTCCACGCCGCGCGCGCCGCCCGCCGCGCCGCGCGAAAGGACGCGACGCTCGCCGAGGCTCACGCGAAAATTGGCGATCTCGTCCTCCACGCGCGCACGCTCGACCGGGTCCGCCGCGACTGCGCGGCGCGCCGGCGCGCCATCGACCCGCGCGCGCTCGCCGCCGGACTCGCCGCCGAGCGCGAGGAGGCCGCGCGCCTCGGTGAGGACTTGGCGCGCGCGACCGCCGACCTCGCGCGCGTCGCGTCCGCGCTGCGCCTCGTCGCGATGCAGGCCCGTGAGGGTCGCGGCGCGGCGCCGGCGAGCGACCCCGTCGCCGAGCTCACCCGGGAGCTCGTGATGCGCGACGAGGCGCTGGCGGAGCTCGAGTTACTGCCGCGGCGATGACCGCGGCGCGTCCGCGTGCCGAGATCGCCCCATGTCCCAGGGCGAACGGGGGTCGCTCAGCCGCCCTCGCGGTGTGGCCGCCATCGCCAGCGCTCGATCGACTGCAGCGCCTCCTTCGGGTGCCCGCCCGTCCCCTCGAAGCCGACGAGGTAGACGTGGTTGTCGAACCACCCGGTCACGAGCGCGTGCTGCCCGTCCGGCATGACCGCGATGCCGCTGCCGCGGTCCATCCCCGGTACCGTGAAGACGCGCGCCGTCCAGTCCGTCGTGTCCACGACGCTGACGCTGTTGGTCTCCTTGCCGTAGTCGGCGCTCCAGACGAACCGGCCGTCCCGCGACACCTCGACGCTCTTCGGTGAGCTCCCGATGGGCACGCGGTGGACGATCTTTTCGGTGGCGAGATCCATCACGTGGAGCGTCGAGTCGTGGAAGCACGAGATGAACATTTGCGTCTCGTCCGGCGACAGCGCGAGGTGCCGCGGAATCTGGCACACCGTGATGCGGTGGTGCTCGGCGAAGCCCTCGCCGGCGTAGACGTCGATCGACGCGCCGTCGAAGTTCGCGATGTAGAGCGTCCCGCTCTTGGTGATGACCGTCCCGCGCGGGTGCGAGCCGGCCTTGAGCGTGCGCAGCACCTTGCCGGTCGCCGGCTCGATCTGCGTGACGGAGTTCCCCGTCCAGTTCGCCGCGAAGAGCATCGCGCCGTCCTGGCTCAGCGCGAGGATCTTCGGGTGCGAGCCGGTCTGGACCTCACGCGTCACCTTCTTGGTCGCGACGTCGATGAAGAGCACGCTCCCGCGCTCGAAGTTCGACGCGTAGATGGTCTTGCCGTCGGGCGAGAGCACGCTCTCGACGACGATGCCCGGCACGTTGATCGTATCGATGAGACGCAGGGTCTGCGAATCGTAGACGGTGATGTTGCGGAGGTTCCCCTGGCCGAAGTTCGTCACGTAAAAGCGCGAGCCGTCGGGCGAGAGGCTCGCGCCCTTCGGCATGATGCCGGTCGCAGCGACCTCCTGCACCTCGACCTTCGGCGGGCGCGCGGCCGCGCCGCTCGCGACCGACGCGACCGTCGCCACGACCGAAAGCACGAGCGCTCGCCGTCGCGCGCGCATGCGCTAATACCCGAGGCTCGCGTCGACGACGTCCGCGGTCGTGCGGTAGCGCCGGTAGTAGCTCGTGACCTTTACCACGTAGTCGCGCGTCTGCTGGTAGGGCGGGATGCCGCCGTACCGCATGACCGCCTCGCCGCCGGCGTTGTACGCGGCGACGGTGAGCGACAGGTCGCCGTTGAAGTCGTTGGCGAGGATGCGCAGGAAGCGCACGCCGCCGAAGATGTTCTCGCGCGGGTCGTCGATGTCCTTCACCTGCAGTCGCTCGGCCGTCTCCGGCATCAGCTGCATGAGGCCGCGCGCGCCGGAGACGCTGACGGCGCGCGGGTCGTAGTCGCTCTCGACCTTGATGACGGCGCGCACGAGCTGCTCGGGGATCTGGTAGAGGCCCGCGGCCTGGCGGATCCACTCGTCGTAGCGGGTGAAGCGCGAGACGTCCTTGTCTTGCGGCATGAACGGTACGACGCCGGGACGCGGGCGCGCCGACGGTCCCTCGTTCGACTTGAGGTAGACCTTGTATTTGACGTCTTTGGGCGGCGCGCTCGTGAAGTGGACGACGCCGTCGGCGTCCACGTAGTGGTAAATGTCCGCCGACGCGGTGCTGCCGAGCGCCAGGATCGCCAAGATCAGCATCGGCGTCGCGAGGAGGGCGAGCCGCGGCGCGAGCGCCTTCGCGGGGCGCTTCACGAAGGTGGTCCACGCCCGCATCGCGCCATTGTCCCTGAATCCCACGGGCCCATGCAACTACGCGGCAAAAGGCCCGCGTATTCCGTGATATGCGGTATTCGGCGCCCATGACCTGGAACCTCCCGCTCGTCGTCACGGCTGGCGTGTTCGTCCTCTTCCTCTTGTATCGCCTGCGGCCGGCCATGCCGGGCGCGGGCAGGAAGGCGACCGGCGCCGCGCTGCGTGAAGCGAAGAAGCGCATCGCCGAGGCCAAGGACGACGCCGCGCGCGCGCTGGCGCTGGCCGACGCTGGCGACGCGTGCGCGCGAAGCGTCGGTCGGACGACAGGCGCGGTCGGCTACTACCTCCGCGCGATGCGGACGCATCCCGCCTCGGCGGAGCTCGTCGAGCGGGCGGCCACGGCGCTCGCCCGCCGTCCGCACGCGCTCGAGTCACTCCTGTGGCGACGCCTCGGGGCGGAGCCCTGGACGGGCGCCGGCGAGGCCGCCGCGCGCGCCGCCCTCGCGCGCCTCGCCCTCCTCTACGCCGGTCCCCTCCGGAGCCGCGTCCGCGCGCGCGCGATCGAGAACGCCCTCGCCGCGCTCCCCGCGCGCGCGCCCGAGCTCGAGTAGCCCGTCCATCCCACGGGGTACGACGAATCGACGGCGGCCCCCTGTAGGAACGCGGAAAAAGACCGCACAGTCTATCCGTGAGAACCACCGCCACGGCCGCCCGCGTGGCCCCGCCAATATCGCCCGCGAGCGGTACCCGATTGTCCTCCCGCACGCCCGTCGTTTTCACGCAGAACGTGTTCGCCGTCATCGACGATGGCCGGGCGCATCTCGAGGATTATCTGGTCGCGGAGCAGCGGATCCGCGAGGTGGCCACCAAGTACCCGAGCGGCGTCGGCTGCATCGTCGTCATCCCCGCCGGCGCGAAGCCGCCCCCCGAGCCACAGCGCAGGGCCATCGAGGGCGTGCTGACCCGACTCTCGGGGGACTTGCGTGGGCTCGTGTGGGTGGTCGAAGGGGGCGGCTTCCAGGCCGCCGCCGTGCGCGGCGTGCTGATGGGCCTCGCGCTGTACGGCCGGCGTCTCTACCCCACGCGGGTCTGCACGTCGGTCCCCGAGGCGCTCGGCTGGCTCGCTTCGAAGCTCGACACCGAGCCCCACCGGCTCGACATCGAGCGCGCCGCGCAGAAGATCAAAGAGACGCGGGCGACGTACGCCCCGTAGCGCGGCGCCGAGCGCGTCAGGCCGAGCGCTTCGCGACCTCCGCCAGGATCGCGCAATAGCCGTACGCGGTGCGGTGCATGTTCTCCGCGACGCGCGCGCGCTCGGCCTCGCTCGCCGCGCCGAGCGCCGCGAGGGCCTTCTCGACATGGTCGCCGTCCTCCTCCGAGTGCAACTTGACGAACGCGGCGGCCGCGTCGCCGTGCGCTTCCACGATGCGGCCCTTGATCCAGCCGCCCTCGCGCGCGCTCATGACCTCGAGCACCAGGATGTAGCCGAACAGGGCCAGCGGATCCTCGTGCTCGACGGTGTAGTACTGCGACGCGTAGAACGTCTTGGTCGCCGGCAGCTCGGGGAACGCGCCGAGCGGAAAGTCGAGCGCGCGGAGGTCGTGGACGCAGAGGAGCTCGTGCTTCTTCTCTTCGGCCATGTGCCGGGCGAAGCGGTGGTGGAGCGCGTTGCCCGCGTCGTCGATCGGGAAGCGCGCGGCCGCGGCCGCCAGCAGCCGCGTCGAGTGCTTGACGTAGTGATAGGTCTGCGCCGTCCAGTCACCGTACGCGGTGCGGCTGGACCACGGGAAGGCGCGGACGGCGGCGCGGACTTGCAGCATGCTCTGTTCGAGATCGGTCTTCATGATGTCTCCTCCAATGCGCGCGCGACGAGCGCGCTCGTGACGTCTTCGACGAGCGGGGTCAGCTGGAAGCGCTCGCGGGCGTCGCGCTCGAACACGACCAGGTCGACGGCGACGCCGTGATGCCGCACGTCGCGGGCGATCGCGCGCGCCCCGAGTCGGTACGCGAGATCGTTCATGCCGCGGTCGTTGCGCAGCGTGCCCGCCATGACGTCCGCGTCGCTCGACAGGAACCGCTCGACCGCGAGCGCGAGCAAGAGCTCCTTCACGCGAACGGGCCCGCGCGCGCCGCGCCACGCGGCGTCGACGGTCAAATAGCTCCCGATGCAGACGCGCCGGCCCGCTCCGAGCAGCGCGGTGCGCGCGCTCGCCGGCCACGCCGCGAAGTACGAGTCCTCCTGCGCCCGCCTCGTCGTGAAGTCGACCCACCGGAACGCCGTCATGCCCACGCACGCCGCGGCGTGGAAGAGGACGCCGATCTCGTCCTGCCGCGTATAGTCGTCGGAGAACACGCGCTCTGCGCCGTCGAGCTCGCCGAGCGTCTCGGTCCAGACTTGGCGCCACGTCGCGTAGGCGACGTCGGCGTCGTAGCCCCCGCCGCGCGGCGCGCTCAAGACGTAGCGGAGGCGTTCGGTCGAGAGCTCCTCACCGCCGCGGCGGGCGGGCACGATGCCGCTCGTGCGCGCGGACCGTTCCTGTACGGGGGTGGCGGCGGTGTGGGCGCCTCGAGGCATGCGCGCCTCTTTAGACGCTTCTCGTCGGCACGCCAGCGCGAGCGCAGCGCTTTGCCAAGAAGGCGAGGCGAGCGTCAGCGCGTTGACGCTCGCGCGGTGTTTCGCGCCGCGCGGTCGCGCAGCGTGCGCCGGAGCACCACGAACAGAACGGCCGCCGCGATCACGCCGAGCACGACGCCTCCCGCGCCGCGCTCCACCGCCCACGCCACGCGATCGCTCGACGCGGCGTCCGGGAGGAGAACGCCGTCCTGCGGCCACCACGTCACCGGCGTCGCGTGACGGTGACGCAGCGCGAGCCAGTCCATCAAGATCGCCACGGTGATGTGGACGAGGAAGCCTTGGTAGATGCTCTTGGTCTTCATCGACAAGCTGCCGAGCGCGATGCCCGCGATGATGGCGCCGTTCGCCTCGAGGTACGGCTTTCCGTAGTGGATCATGCAGTACGGCACGGCCATCGCGAAGATGGCGCCGGAGCCGAAGCTCTTTCGCACCGCGCCGAGCCAGAACCCGCGGAAGAACATCTCGAGCGCGAAGAACTGCGCGAAGTACATCGCCTCCCACATCAGAAAATCCGTCCAGCTGCGCGACGCGTGTTTGTAGAACGGGTAGTACGTGCCGAAATCCGGCTCGCGGCTCACGACCCACATCGCCGGCAGGACGACGGCGAGAAACAGGCTGTAAATCCACGCGTGCGCGAAGAAGCCCCTCGTGCGAAGCCCCATGTCGAGGAGCGAGTCTTTGCGGAAGAGGAGCTTCCACAGCGGGAACGGGACGAAGACGTAGCCGAAGATGCGCGTCCCCGACCACCACGCGAAGCCGTACAGCTCGTCGTAGCGGAGCAGGTGGAAGTAGTCGGGGTGGGTGACCTCGTACTTCGCGAGCATCGGGCGGAAGGTCGTGTCCCAATAGCCGCGCCCGCCGAAGTACTCCTGCATCGTGAGGACGACGGCGCAGATGACGAGCGCGAGGAACGGGCGGTGATCCATGCGCCCCTCGGCGAGCAGCGCGCCGCGGTGGCGGTGCGCGTCCTCGTCGAGCTCGCGCCAGGTCGCGCGGAAGAAGAGCCAAAGGAGCGGCAGAACGACGAGCAGCCCGGGGATGGGGATGAACGGCCGGAACGTGACCATGAAGGCCTCGAAGCCGGTCGGCTCGCTCGCGCGCAGCGAGAAGTCGGGGGCGAAGCTCGCGAACGTCACGTGCGCGGTCTCAGGCTCCGGCGCCGAGCGCGCGCGCGTGGGCGGCGCGGATGCGCGCGAGCGACTCGTCGCGCCCGAGGACGGCGAGGACCTCCCAGAGGCCCGGGCTCGCCGTCTTGCCGGTGAGCGCGACGCGCGCCGGTTGGCCGAGGTCCTTGATCGGGATATTCGCCGCGGCGAGCCACGCGTTCGTGCGCTCCTCGACGGCCTTCTCGTCCCACGCGCCGTCCGCGCCCAGCGCGTCGGCGAAGCCCTTCAGGATCGGCGCGCTCGCCGGGACGAGGAATTTCGCCTGCGCCGCGTCGTCGGCCTTCGGCGGGCTGCGGAAGTAGAAATCCAGCATCTCCGCCGCCTCGACGTACGTGCGGGCGCGCCCGCGAATGGTGCGGATCGCCTTCTTCAGCTGCGCGTCGTCCTTCGCCGCGACGCCGGCCTTCGCGAGGTGCGGCGCCGTGCGCGCGGCGTACTCGTCCTCGCCCGTGAGCGCGTCGCTCTTCAGGTGCTCGAAGTCGATCGCGAGGAACTTCTTCGCGTCGAACTTGCCGTCGCCGCGCCCGCAGTGCGCCCAATCGAACGCGTCGATCAGCTCCTGCCGCGAGAAGACCTCTTTGTCGCCGAAGCTCCAGCCGAAGCGCGCGAGGTAGTTCAGGACGGCGACGGGGGAGTAGCCCTGATCGCGGTACTCGGTGACGCTCACCGCCCCGTGGCGCTTGGAGAGCTTCTCCCCATTCGGCGCGAGCATCATCGGCAGGTGCGCGAACTCCGGCGGCGTGACGCCGAAGGCCTCGTACAGCATGATCTGCGGCGGCGTGTTCACCATGTGGTCGCGCCCGCGCGCGACGAGCGTGATGCCCATCGTCAGGTCGTCGACGACCGCGCCGAAGTTGTAGAGCGGGACGCCGTCGGACCGCAGAAGGACGAAATCCTGCTGCGCGGTGTTGGGCGTCACGACCTCCCCGAAGACCTTGTCGACGTAGCGGACCGTCCCTTCCTTCGGCGTCATGAAGCGCACGACGTGGGGCGCGCCGGGGTGGCTCGGCCCCTTGCGGCACGTGCCCGGGTAGACGAACTGCGCCTTCGGGTCCTTCTTCTTCAAGGCCTCGCGCTGCTGGTCGAGCTCCTCCTTCGTGCACGTGCATACGAAGGCCTTGCCGCCCGCGACGAGGCGCGCGGCGTGCTCCTTGTAGATGGGGAGGCGCTCCATCTGCGTGTACGGACCGTGCGGGCCGCCCTTGCCGGGCCCCTCGTCCCAGTCGATGCCGAGCCACTCGAGCGAGTCCAGGATGATCTGCCGGCTCGCGTCGGTGCTGCGCTCCTGATCGGTGTCCTCGATGCGCAGCACGAACGCGCCGCCCGTCTTCCGTGCCCACAGCCAGTTGAACAGCGCCGTCCGGACGCCGCCGATGTGCAAGTAGCCGGTGGGCGACGGGGCGAACCTCACGCGGGGCTTCGTCATAGGACCCACGGATTTAGCAGAAATTCCGTTTTGCGGCGCGGTGTCACAGTCGCGGAGGCTCGGGCGACGAACAGGGCGGAGACGGTGAGCGGCGCTTGCAGGGAATCGTTAGCTAGCTAACGACTTTCTGCAGGGCCGGGTCCCGAGGAGGCCCTTCCCATGTTCGACGTGTCTGCCCGCGCCACGCGCGGGGCCGCGCTCGTGTGCCTTGCCCTTGCGGCCGTGACCTTGATGACCAGCGCGCCCGCGCAAGCGGGGAACGCGCGCGAGACGGCCGCCGGCGAGGAGCCGCTGCGCATCCCGTCGGGCGACGCGCGGACGACGTTCGCGTTCCCTCCGAAGGACGCCCTCGAAGGCGCCCGCCCCGCGGCCGTGTACCTGAACGGCCGCTGCGGCGTCACGACGAACGGCTGCCGCCACTTTCGCGAAGGCGCTGCGTCGTTCGGCTGGCTCGTATGCCCGCCGGCGAACGCGAAGTGCCCCGGCGGCGGCGCGTCGTGGGGCGGCACGAGCGACGAGCGGCGCGCGCTCGTCGACGCGGCGGTCGGCGACGTCGCGCGGGCCTACCCTGACCAGGTCGACGCGGCCGCGCCCACGGTGCTCATCGGCTTCTCACAAGGCGCGTGGATCGCCCTGGATCTCGCGCGCCAGACGCCTGCAAAGTACACGGGCCTCCTCCTCATCGGCGCGGACGTCGAGCCGCGCGCCGACGCGCTGAAGCAGGCCGGCGTCGCGCGCCTCGTCCTCGCCGCCGGCGCCTACGACGCCGCCGCCGGCCCCATGGCCAAGAGAGCGAGAGAGCTCGCCGCGGCGGGCGTCGACGCGCGCTTCGTGAGCCTAGGCGCCGTCGGCCACGTGTACGTCGCCGACGCCGCGCACGCCGGCGCGCTCACCGAGGCGCTGCGCTGGCTCGCGCCGAAGCCAAGCGCCCCGGACGCCGTCGCGACGAAGTCCTGAAAGGCCGCGCCGCGGCCGCTACCAGCGGTTGCACGTCCGCGACGCGAGCACCGGCGAGACGAAGGTGCTGCACCTCACCTCGACGCTGCGGAGCATCGCGTCGACCTGCGCGCGCTGCTTGTCCATCTGCTCCTTCGTCCCGCCGGCCTCGACGACGAAGAGGCGCTTCTGCGCCTGGTAGAACGCGACTTGGTAGAGGTACGGCTTGCCGTCCTCGTCGTGGCCGAAGCGAAGGAGCTTGCCCGGCGTGCCGTCGGGCGCCTTCATGTCGTCCACGCCGAGCAGGGCGTAGCCGGTCACGTCGCGCAGCTGCAGCGTGAGCGTCTGCTGCCAAAATTTCAGGTCGCCGCGCTCCTCGTCCTCGATGACGCGGACCGCGAACGTGAGGCCGTCCGGCGTCGTGGCGCGGTACTGGTAGTCGCTGGCGACGGACTGGTTGTCGAGCTCCACGAAGCCGGGCGCGGTCTCGACCTTGAACGGGCGGCCGCACGCGGCGAGCGTCAGCGTGACGGCGGCGACGCGCAGGAGTCTCAGGAGGGCGGGGGCGGTGGCGTTCATGGCGGGCCTCACTTCGTCTCGTTCAAGCGCAAGAGGGACGGCAGCCCCAGACTCTGGAGCCACGGAAAGGGCAAGCGCGTCGGCTGCGTGCGCAGCGACGCCGCGCGGGCGTCGAAGACGACCGTGATGGTGGAGAACGCGATCTTGTCGCGCAGCAGCTTGAGCCGCCCCTCCATCCGCTCGATCTCCTCGGTGATACGGTGGAGCTCCTTCTCGATCTCGAGCGCGTCCTTCACTGTGGCCTTCAGGAGGAGCTCCCCCAGGCGATCGCGCATCGCGCGCGCGTTCTTCAGGCGAATTTCGGTGTCCACGAACTCGTCGCTCACGTCCTCGGCCTGCACGTCGCGGTGGACGACGTCGCCCGTCGCTTCGATCTTCTTCAGCGTCTCCTCGAAGCGCGCGCGCGGCACGCGGATGGTGATCTTGTGGTCCTGGCGCGCGGCGAGGTAGCCGCCGGCGTCCTTGCCGATCGCCTCGACCTGCGCGAGCGCGCCCTCGACCTGGTAGACCGCCATCGTCAGCGTGGCCGTGTAGATGAGGTACGTCCCCTCGCGCTGCGCGGCCTGCGTGCCTTGCGCCGCGGCGGCCGGCGCCCCGCCTGCCGCCGCCGGCGCGCCTGCCCCGGGCGCGGGCGCGGCGAGCAGGCCGCCCAAGCAGTTGGCGCCTTCGCAGGAGATGTCGCCCGCCGGCAGCGCGTCCTTCTTGTCCGGGATGCCGTCGCTGTCGCGGTCCGGTTCGGGCGCGCTCTTCGCGGCGACCTCCTGCCGCGCGGGGCCCCGGGGGGCCATGCGCGGGTACCCCGCCGGCGTCGTGGGCGCCTTCTCGGACGCGGCGACGCCGCAACCGGCCGACGCGACCCCGAGGACCGTGCTCAAGCCAAGCGCAAGAAACCTCATTCCGAACCTCCTGACGCCGCTTGAACGCGGCCCACGACCCGAACTTACACGGGCCACCCGCGGCGGGGAGCCGCAGGAGGCAGGACGAAGGAAGAAGCTCTTGCGAGGATCTGCGCCCGCTGCTAAGTCCACGGACCCTTTCGCCGCGCGAGTCATCTCGCGCAACCCACAGGACAGAAACCCAATGAAAAGCCCGCTCAGCCTCGTGAAAGACAAGTTCGGAGACAAGGCCAAGCTCGTCGCCGCCGTGGAGAAGTTCACGGGCGAGGACCTTTGGATCGGCCGCACGAACACGAACAAGGGGCTCGCCCACGTCTCGAACGCGAAGCTCCTCCGCCTCCACGCGACGTTCGCGACGGTGAAGGAGAAGTTCGGCACGCGCGCCAAGCTCATCGACGCGATCTGCGAGCTCGAGAAGCGCTCGAAGGACGCCGGCTACAAGGCGCGCATCACCGCGTACCCCGTCCCGCGCCTCTGGGATCTGTACCGCTCCGTCGACAAGCGCATCAAGGGCGCCGCTCCGAAGGCCGACAAGAAGCCCGGCGCCCCGAAGGCCGACAAGAAAGCAGCCGCTCCCAAGACCGACAAGAAGGCGGCGGCCCCGAAGGCGAAGTCCTGAGCTCCGGCGCGTAGCAAGGAGCCAGAGGTCGCCATTGCCCGAGGTCACGCTGCGCCACGAGTTCGACTGCGACGAGGAGACGTACTGGGACAAGACGATGTTCGATCTGGCGTTCAACGAGCGCCTGTACCGTGACGTCCTCAAGTTCCCCGGCTACGAGGTCCTCTCGCTCGTCGACGACGCGGACGCCAAGACGCGTCGCGTCCGCATCGATCCGCCGCTCGGCCACATGCCGGCGCCGGTAAAAAAGGCCATCGGCGATCGATTCAGCTACGTCGAGGAAGGCCGCTTCGACAAAAAGACGCGGCGCTACGCCTTCAAGATCGTTCCAAGCTCGATGGGCGACAAGGCGCGCACGTACGGCGAGATCTTCTGCGAGAAGCTCGGCGACAAACGCGTCGCGCGTGTCGCGCGTGTCACGGTCGAAGTGAAGGTGTTCATGGTCGGCGGGATGGTCGAGGACAAGATCCTCGGCGACGTGCGGCACTCGTACGAAGAGGCCGCGCGCTTCACGCGTCTGTATCTGGCGGAACAGGGCCTCTGAGGCACCCCGTCAACCGGCGCGCGCCGCGGCGAGCACGCGCGCGCGAAACCACGCGTGCGCCGGATCGTCGCGCGTCGTCACTCCGTACGCGATTGAGAACGTGAAGCCGGGGAGCGGGAACGGCGCCGCCACCGAGACGAGCCCGAGCTTGCCCGCCATCGTGCGCGCCACCGCCGCGGGGAGCGTGACGACCAGGTCGGTCTGCGCGACGATGAACGCCGCCGCCGCGAAATGCGGCAGGCGCAGCACGACGCGCCGACGAAGCCCCATCAGGCCGAGCGCCGCGTCGACGGCGCCGCCGGGCTGCTCGCGCGGCGTGACGAGGACGTGGTCGAGCGACGTGAACGCGCCCGTCGTGAGCCCTCGCCGCAACGCAGGGTGCCCGCGCCGGAGGAGGACGCGCATGGGCTCGTACCCGATCTTCTGCTGCAGCAGGCCCGCGAGAGGGCGAAAGCGCGTGCCGTAGGCGAGGTCGACCTCACCGGCCTGGATCGCGCGCTCGACGTCGTCGGCCAAAAAGCGCGTCACGACCGTCACCCCGGGCGCGTCGCGTCGCAGCGCGGGCATGAGGCGCGGCATCAGCATGATCTCGGCGTAGTCCGTCCCCGCGATGACGAACTCGCGCGACAAGGACGCCGGTGCGAACGCGCGCGTCTTCGTGAGCAGCGCGCGCGCGCCGTCCAGGACCTCGCGCAGCGGGGACGCGAGCTGCTCGGCGGCGGCGGTGGGCCGGAGCGCGCGGCCGACGCGGACGAAGAGCGGGTCGGCGAACGCGTGGCGCAGGCGGCGGAGCGCGTGGCTGACCGCCGACTGCGTGCGCCCGAGCCGGCGTGCCGCAAGCGTCGTGCTCCGCGCGCGGAGCAGCTCGTCGAGCACGACGAGCAGGTTGAGATCGACCTGCGCCAATTGATGAACGACGCTCATTCCAGAGATGCATCGTATGATGTGGCTCAATTCGTTGGAAGGATTAGCTTCTCCCCATCCTCGAACCCTCGGAGACTGCCCATGACCACGATCCTCGTCACCGGAGCCACTGGAACCATCGGCGCGCAGGTCGTTACCGCGCTCGGAGGCGCCGCCGGCGTCAAGGTGCGCGCCGCCGTCCGCACCGCGGGCAAGGCCAAAGGCCTGCCGCCGAACGCCACCGCCGTCGACTTCGACTACGGCGCGCCGGAGAAGATCGCCGCCGCCGTCGCCGGCGCGGACGCGCTCTTCCTCGTGACGCCGTTCACGGACGACCAGGTCGAGCTGGGCAAGCGACTCGTCGACGCCGCCGCCAAGGCCGGCGTGAAGCACGTCGTGAAGCTGTCGGCCATCGGCTGCGAGCTGGAAGCCATCCAGCTCGGCAAGTGGCACCGCGCGATCGAGCGACACGTGGAGGCCTCGGGCGTCGCGTGGACGTTCCTGCGGCCGAACAATTTCTTCGAGAACTTCGTCAACTACTACCCGCCGGGCAAGGACGGGAACATCTACCTCCCGTGGGGCGCCGCGGCGTGCAGCTTCATCGCCGGCGCCGACATCGCGGCCGTCGCCGCGAAGGTGCTCACGACGAGCGGGCACGCCGGCAAGGCGTACGCGCTGACCGGCCCCGAGGCCATCACGATCGCGCAGGCGGCGGCGGCCATCGGCGAGGTGAGCGGGCGCCAGGTCGCGTACGTCGACGTTCCGGAGGCGGCGGCGAAGAAGGCGATGCTCGACATGGGCGCGCCGCCGTGGATGGTGGACGGCATGATGGAGCTCCACGCCATCGACAAGGCCGGGTACGCCGCGGGCGTCACGGGCGACGTCCCGCAGCTCCTCGGCCGCCCGGCGACGCGCTTCCTCGACTTCGCCAAGCAGCACGCGGCGGCCTGGAAGGTCTGAAATC